>CALVJM010000111.1 GCA_944332155.1 uncultured Bacilli bacterium | reverse complement strand
AACCTGCGTCACATCCTTGAATGCCTTAGAGAACTTCCCTTGGGTCTCATACCCTACCTGGGCGGCAATATCGGCAATGGTGGCATCGGTCTCCCGAAGTAGCTTCATGGCTTGGTGTACCCGATACTCCTTCATATAGGTGGCAATGGGCAAACCGTAAACTGCTTTGAACACTTCTTTCAGCGTAGAAGTATTGATGAGATACTGTTTAGAAAGTTCTTCAATCGTGAACCGCTGTTCCAAGTGCTCCGTCAACTGTTGGCGGATTTCTTTGATCAGTTCCGTCTGCTGGGAGAAATATTGAGTCAATTCTTTCCGCCCGGACTTCATGTTGCCCAGATAAATCAAAACTTCCAGCACTTTTAGTTTTAAGAGGGGAAGCCGCACGGGTACGGGGGCAGAAAAGAGTGGAGCAAAAATATGTTCCAAATCGGAGCAAGTTGGAATTGCAGATGGCTTCCCGGAACAAAACTTCTCCCACAACAGATTGGACGCTACACCTGCGCTCTGTAAAATTTCCGGGCAGACAGTAGACAGCTTTTCCAAATCCACAGAAAGGGAAACTCCCTCTGAATATCCCAGGGGAAACATCATCGTGGAATTTGAGCAGCACGCCATACTGTGAGCCGTCAAATCTCCTGATCCTAGGTAGATGGCGGTGCCGCCACGCATATTCCAGCCAATACGGCCATTACGGCAGTAGTGAATTTCCAGTACAGAGTCAAGCGCACTGTGCTGGAAATGGATTTCTGGAGCAAGGAAGGTATTAAAAGATGCTTCAATACCAGGGTAGACATTGTGTACCTCCATGCGTCCCTTCCCGGTTGTCATTGCTTGAAACTGTTCCGTAAAAAAAGTCTTGCCTATGTTTTTACCAGTTTGCGTGCGCTCTATAGAAAGGGTGCCATCTGAAATGTTTTGAAGATTTTTTGCAATGGAACTGTATTCTTCTTTTTTCATGCGACTCCTTTCTATTCCTCTGTTTGCGATGGGCAGGCAATCTTTACAAGCCATTCGATCATGTGATGGAAATTTCGGGCCTGCTCGGTATCGGCCGCTTTATAATAGACCTCTTTTCCTTCCCGGCGGCTGACAATCAGCCCAGCCGCTTTCAGCTGCTTGAGGTGATGGGAAACCGCCGGGCTGCTCATGTCCACCATAGCAGAAAGGTTTATGACGCATTCCTCACAGTGACACAGCAGCCAAAAAATACGGATACGGCTCCCATCCCCCAACTGTTTGAAAATATCAGCCACGGTCTGAAAGTTTTCCACGCTGGGCATGTGCTCCAGCTCCTGTTCAATGCTCTGTCCATGATTGTGAGGCAAATAATTCTGAGGCATTCGGCATTCCTCCCTGGAGTCTATCTTACCATAGGCCGGAAGGGAAAGAAACCTCACTTCTGAGTTTCCTCCGTTTCCGGTCCGGCATCATGCGTGTATTCCAGGATACGGACACTGTCGCCTACCTCTTTCTGTACCAAATCCCGCATACGCTTAGCAAAAGGACAGGGATAGCCGATGGGGGTTCCCTTACTGATACAGGAGGCAAAGGCGATGGTGTCCGCTCCCTGACTCACCAGGGCGCGGGCCCGAAGCACTGCCTTTTTCCCAGGGCAGCCGCCGCAGTTGATAAAGCCCACCAGCTGGATGTCGTCCTCGCCTTCAAAAGCGCCCTTTCGTTCCCGGATGGTACGAAAATCCCGGCTTCCAGGGCAGTAGTCCTCTGTCTGCATACAACGGATAATACCGAGTTTCATATTGTATTCCTCCTCAAATGATGCAGGACCGGCCATGCAAATTTGGCCGGTCCTCTTTCTTCTGTTATGTGACCAGCTTTTCCAACAGCTGAAGGGCTTCCTCCAGCTTGGGGTTGGGTTCATCTGTGTGCAGCCCGTCCCGGACGCAGCCGCGGATATGTGCCCGTAAAATTTCCTGATTGACCCGCTTTAAGAGCGCCTGGGTGGCCAGCAACTGATTAGAGATGTCCACACAGTAGCGGTCCTCCTCGATCATCCGCAGAATGCCGTCCAGTTGCCCTCTGGCGATCTTGATAGAGCGGATGATATGGGCCTTATCAGCCTTCATGGGTGGTGATCCCCGTCACTTCATAGCCCGCCTCGGTGACTGCCGCTTTCAACGCCTCATCGGTGACAGATTCCGGGACATTGACGGTGGCCTTCTTGTTCTCCAGACTCACCTGAACATCCGTCACGCTGGGGATGCCCTCCAAAGCGTGGGTGACATGCTTGACACAGTTCTGGCACATCATGCCTTCGATCATCAGTTCCTTTTTCATCGTAGTTCCTCCATTCGATTGATTGATTGTGGTTTGCTTTGCGGAAGGCTCCAGTAAAGGAGCTCCCGCAGGAATAGAAGCAGTAACAGGCGCAGCGGATTCAGCTGCACTGGCGGAGACCGCAGAACCATGCTTGGGCTTGAAAAACCGCAGCCGCAGGGCGTTGGATACCACAAATACCGAGCTGAAGCTCATGGCCAGCGCCGCCACCATCGGGTTCATCTTCAAATTGAACGCTGTGTACCAGCATCCGGCGGCGATGGGGATACCAATAATGTTGTAGAAGAAGGCCCAGAACAGGTTCTCTTTGATGTTGCGGATGGTGGCCTTGGAGAGTTCAATGGCCCCGGCCACATCCAGCAG
>CALVJM010000110.1 GCA_944332155.1 uncultured Bacilli bacterium | reverse complement strand
CTGGAGCATATACAGAAACAGATAAAGATATATTTGATGTTTTAATAGTAGACGAAGCACATTGTCTAACAGAAAAATCTGGATTGTTTAATAATTATGGTGAAAATCAAATAAAAGAGATAATTAATTCAGCAAAATATTCTATATTTTTTATAGATGAAAAACAAAAAGTTCATTTAAATGATATAGGTACAAAAAATGAAATAAAAAGATGGGCAGCAAATTTAAATGCTAATATAATAGAATTCAAACTAGAATCTCAGTTTAGATGTAAAGGCTCAGATAATTATCTAAAATTCATTGATTATATATTAGGAAATACCAACAATTATGTTGGTAAAATAAATTATGATATAGCAGTATGTGATACACCACAAGAATTAGAGGCATTAATAAAAATTAAAAATGCTGAAAACAATAAATCAAGAATTGTAGCAGGTTATTGCTGGAATTGGAATAAAGATGAAATTAATAATACTGATTATCACGATATTCAAATAGGAGATTATGGTATAAGTTGGAATTTAGGTGCAAAACAAACTTTTGCTATAGATGATTCTATAAATGAAGCAGGATGTGTACATTCAGTACAAGGATTAGAATTTGATTACGTTGGAGTAATTATTGGAGAAGACTTGTATTTTAAAGATGGGAAAGTATGTACAGATTTTCAAAATCATGCTTCCTCTGATCCATCTTTTAAAGGTATAAAAAAAATGTATAAAGAAAATGAGATAATGGCAAGAGAAATATCTGATACAATAATTAAAAACACGTATAGAGTATTATTGACTAGAGGAATTAAAGGGTGTTATATATATTGTGTAAATGAAGAATTAAATAATTATTTTAAGGAACAAATAAATTGTATTAAAAAGAAATGATTGATTAGTAATTATTTCTTTTTTTGTTTAATAAATTTAATTGGTGATACAATTGTTAATTAATGAACTTAGTATTATTTTAAATGAATATTTATATGAAAATAATTATATTAATTTTCAGATTTATAATGAAACATTAAAAAAATTAGGAGTTGATAATTAATGGATTTATGTAAAATAAGAAATGAAATATCTAAAGGTGAAAGTATTTACAATATACCACTTAGAGTTACTTTTTATGCACGCGTATCTACAGATAAAGATGTTCAACTTAATTCTTTAGATAACCAAATTCTTTATTTTGAAAATTTTATTAAAGATAATAGAAATTGGACTTATGTTAATGGCTATGTAGACGAAGGCATTAGTGGGACTAGTGTAAAAAATAGAACAAATTTTTTAAAAATGATAAAGGATGCTAAAGATGGTTATTTTGATTTAATATTGACAAAAGAAATATCAAGATTTTCTAGAAATACAGTAGATAGTATAAGATATACGCAAGAATTATTAGAGAATGATGTTGGTGTATTATTTTTATCAGATAACATTAATACTATATTACCTGATTCTGAACTTAGGCTTACTATCATGTCATCTATTGCTCAAGAGGAAGTAAGAAAATTATCTGAAAGAGTAAGATTTGGAATGAAAAGATCAAAAGAAAAAGGAGTTGTTCTTGGAAATAATGCAATTACAGGTTATACGAAGAATAAAGGTAAATTAGAAATAAATGAAAAAGAAGCTATATTAATTAGAAAAATATATTCAATGTATGCATCAGGAGAATACGGATTAGCAAAAATATCAAAAAAACTTTACAATGAAGGCTACAAAACTAAAAAAGGTGATTTTATTCACATAACTACTTTAAGAAGAATAATAACTAATCCAAAATATAAAGGTTTTTATTGTACTAATACGGTAATGACTAAAGATTATAAAAATAAAAAGCAAATAAGACTTCCTATGGAAGAGTGGATTATAAAGGAAAGTAATGGTGAAATACCTGCTATAGTATCAGAAGAACTTTGGGATAAAGCAAATGAAATATTAAAATCAAAAAAAACTAATTATTTGAAAAATATTGAAGAAACACGAGTGTTTATGAAAAAATATTCTTACAGTGGAATTATTTATTGTAAACATCATAATAAGAAATATAAAAGAATTGCTAATAATGGAAAAAGTTATTGGATATGTAATGAATATGTAACTCATGGATTAAAAGAATGTAAAAGTATTAGATTATATGAAAGTGAATTAGATAAAATTTTTAAGTATATATACAATGATTTAATTAACAATTTTGATGATATAATGAACAATCTGTTTAATGTCTATAAAAATATTAATTGTAGTACAGATAATGAAATAAAAAGATTAAAAAAAGAAATAAATAATTTAGATTTAAAAAAAGAAAGTTTACTAGAATTATACATTGATAAAATAATTACTAAAGATGAATTTGAAAATAGAAATAAGAAATATAATAATGAAATATTATATTTAACTAATGAAGCAAAGAAATTAGAAAACAATGATATTTTTGCTGTAATATCTGGAATTAAAAAAATAAATGTTAATGATTTTATAAATGATAATTTTGATAAATTATCTAAATTATTAATTAATAAAATTGTAGTAGAAAATATTCCATGTAATGAAAAAAAAGTAGTTCTTGATATATACATAAATATTTTAAATATTAAGTATATATGGGACTACAATAATTTTACCTATAATAAGCAGTTATGTAGTCATAATGAAAATAATGACAGCTATAGTAGCAATTGAAAATAAAGACATAAATGACGTTGTAACAATTGGTGATGAAATAACTAAGGCTTATGGCTCAGGTATATATATTAAACAAGGAGAAGAAATAACTTTAGAATCATTGTTGTATGGTTTAATGTTAAGAAGTGGGAATGATGCTGCTTTAGCTATTGCAAATTATGTTGGTGGAGATGTTGATAGTTTTGTCGAATTAATGAATAAAAAAGCTGTGGAAATCGGAATGAAAAATAGTAAATTTAATAATCCGCATGGATTAGATGAGAATGGTGGCAACTTATCCACAGCATACGATATGGCATTATTAACTAGTTATGCTATGAAAAATGAAACATATAGAAAAATAGTAAGTACAAAAAAGTACACATTAAGAACTAATATGAATTATTATTCGTGGATAAATAAAAATAAATTATTACATAGTCATGATTATATAACGGGTGGTAAAACTGGATTTACTGATGTAGCTAAAAGAACATTAGTAACAACAGCTTCTAAAGATAATGTTAATTTGGTAGTTGTTACATTAAATGATGGTAATGATTTTGTAGATCATATAAATTTATTTGAAGAAGCCTTTGATAATTATACCAATTACAATATTTTAAAAGAAGGTGAAATAGAAATTATCGATGAAAAATATTACTTAGATAGTTTATATATAAAGAATAATTTTAATTATACTTTAAATAATAATGAAAAGAACAATGTTTTATTAAACTTCAAATTAGAAAAAAAACAGAATTATTCTGATAATGATAAAGTAGGAGTAGTTGAAGTATTAGTAAATGATAAAAAAGTTCATGAAGAAGATATATATGTTACTAAAAAAGAAGAGAAAAGTTTTTTTCAAAAATTAAAGGAGTGGTTTAGTAATTTATGGTAAATAAAATATGGGGTTATTTTATTATAATTGGTGTATTATATTGTTTATTAAATAATAATATCGAAGTAGTAAATGAATCTATATTAAATAGTACTAAGACTTCTTTTGATATGATTATAAAAATATTTCCAGTTATGGCTTTATGGTTAGGTATAGCTAAAATAGCTGAAGTATCAGGATTACTTAAAAAACTATCTATTAAATTATCAATCGTATTAAAACATATTTTTCCAGAAATACCAACCAATCATGAATCATTGAGTTATATAAGTTCAAATATAATTGCTAATATGTTTGGATTAGGTAATGCTGCTACTCCTTTTGGTTTAAAAGCAATGCAATCACTACAACAATTAAATAAAAAAAAAGATACTGCTAGTAGATCTATGATTACTTTTTTAGTTTTAAATACTAGTGGTGTAACAATAATACCTACTACAATTATTTCATTAAGAATGATGTATGGAAGTGCTAATCCAACAGGTATTGTTTTACCATGTATAATAATAACTTTTTTAAGTACTTTATCAGGTTTAATAATTGATAGGATATTTGCGAGGTTCTATGTCTAATTATGTAATGCCATTAATTGTTTTATTTGTAATTATTTATGGTATTATTAAAAAAGTTCCTATATATGATACTTTTATTGAAGGTGCTAAAGAAAGTTTTGATTTAGTATTTAAATTATTTCCATGTTTATTAGCAATGATTTTATCCGTGAATATATTTTTAAATAGTAACATAATTGATTTATTTAAATTTATATCATTTATTCCTAATCAGATATTACCAATGATAATAATGCGTCCAATATCAGGAACATCTTCTTTAGCTATTTTAACTAATATTTATGAATTGTTTGGTCCTGATAGTATGTTAGGAACACTTGCTTCTTATATTCAAGGAACTACCGATACAACTTTTTATATTTTAACATTATATTTTGGAAGTATTGG
>CALVJM010000109.1 GCA_944332155.1 uncultured Bacilli bacterium | reverse complement strand
AACACAAAATATATTATAACAAGACTTATTTCAGCTTTTTAATTAAAAACGGAAATTCAAATTAAATTTTAGGAAATAAAAAAAGTAATAAAAAAAGCTTGCTTTTCATATTATTTTATTGTATAATTTTGAATGTGTGGCACGCATAGATGTGTGAGGTTGCTGATACACCTGGTAGAGTTGTTAATTAAACGCTATCGGGAAATCAGGTTTTTACACGGAGCGAGTCTATACCAGATATAGGCGAAGGGAGGAACAAACATGTCTAAAACTAAAGTTCGTATCAAATTAAAAGCGTATGATCATAAGAATTTAGATGCTGCTTGTGCAAAAATTGTTGAAGTTGTAAAACGTTCTGGTGGCGAAGTTAGTGGACCAATCCCACTACCAACAGAAATCGAAAAGATTACAATCTTAAGAGCGGTTCACAAAGATAAAGATTCACGTGAACAATTTGAAAGAAGAACACACAAACGTTTAATCGATATCAACAATCCAAGTAAGGAAACAATCGAAGCGTTAACTCGTTTAGATATTCCAAGTGGTGTTGACATCAACATTAAATTATAATTATTAGGAGGAAGAAAAAATGAAAGGAATCTTAGGTCGAAAAATTGGAATGACTCAAGTATTCACTAAGTCTGGAAAGCTAATTCCTGTAACTGTTGTTGAAGTAGAACCAAATGTGGTTACACAAATCAAAACAGTAGAAAATGATGGGTATGATGCAATCCAACTTGGTTTTGATACTAAAAAAGAAAAGAATGCAACAAAAGCTAACATTGGTCATGCCAAAAAAGCAGAAACTGCACCTAAGCGCTTCTATAAAGAAATCAGAGGCGTAAATGTTAGCGATTACACTTTAGGTCAAGAACTAACTGTTGAATTATTCAGTGAAGGAGAAGTTGTTGACGTAACAGGAACTACTAAAGGTAAAGGGTTCCAAGGTGTTATTAAACGCCATAATCAAAGTAGAGGTCCTATGGGACATGGTTCACAATATCACAGAGGACCTGGTTCTATGGGAACAATGCGACCAATGCGTGTTTTTAAAGGTAAAAAATTACCAGGGCATATGGGTGGACTTACTGTTACCATTCAAAATCTTGAAATCGTTGCAGTAGATAAAGAAAATAATGTGTTATTAGTAAAAGGAAATGTACCTGGAGCTAACAAATCATTAGTTATTATTAAAACAGCTGTTAAAAACCCAAATAAAGTAAACGAAAGAGAAGAATTAATTTCTTACGTTACTGAGCCAGAAGTAAAAGAAGAAGTAGAAACTTCTGAAGTTACAGAAAACACAGAGGACGCTACCTCTACAGAAGAGAAATAGTAGGAGGAATCTGAAATGGGTAAATATACAGAAGTAAATGTTAAAGGTGAAAAAGTAAAAGATATTACTTTAAATGATGCTGTTTGGGGAATTGAACCAAATAATGCTGTTTTATATGATGCAATCGTATTATCTAGAGCTTCTTTAAGACAAGGAACTCATGCAACAAAAACACGTAGTGAAGTTCGTGGTGGAGGAAGAAAACCATGGAGACAAAAAGGAACAGGTAATGCTCGTCAAGGAAGTATTCGTGCACCACATTGGGTTGGTGGTGGAGTAGTATTCGGACCAACAACTGAAAAGAACTATACTAAGAAAATGAATCGTAAAGAACGCCGTTTAGCGTTAAAATCAGCTTTAGCTTATAAAGCGCAAGAAAAAGAGCTTATCGTAGTAGATAGTTTAAATGTGGAAACACCAAAAACAAAAGAAGTATTAAATGTTCTAGAAAGCTTAAAAGCAAATAGAAAAACATTAATTGTAGTAGAAGAATTAACAGAAAACTTAATTTTAGCTACACGTAATTTAGAAAATGTTGTTTTAATTGATGCTGATGAAATTAATACATTAGATGTAGTATCTGCAGATAACATGATTATTACAGAAGCAGCAGTTAAACGTATAGAGGAGGTGCTTATTTAATGATGAGTAATTATAGAGATATTATTAAAGCACCAATTATTACTGAAAAAAGTGCTGATTTAGCACAAAATCATAACACTTATACATTTAGTGTTGATGTAAATGCTAATAAAACTCAAATTAAACAAGCAATTGAAAAGATTTTTAACGTAAAAGTATTAAATGTAAATACAGTAAACGTAAAACCAAAAACTAGAAGAGTTGGTCGTTATGAAGGAAAGACTAACCGTGTTAAAAAAGCAATCGTTAAATTAGATGAGGGAAGTTCAATCGAACTTAACTAAAAAGGAGGATAAATCATGGCAATTAAGATATATAAGCCAATGACCAATGGACAACGTGGTAAATCAACATTAAAGAATGAAGAAATTACTACGAATAAACCAGAGAAGTCATTATTAGTTACTTTAACCAAGACTGGTGGTCGTAATAATCAAGGTGTAACTACTGCTAGACATATTGGTGGTGGACATAAAAGAAAATATCGTATCATTGATTTCCGTCGTAATAAAGATGGTATCGTTGGTACTGTAACTTCTATCGAATACGATCCTAACCGTAGTGCTAACATTGCTTTAATAACTTACAAAGATGGAGAAAAAAGATATATTATTGCTCCAAAAGGATTAAAAGTAGGAATGCAGATTGAAAGTGGAGCTCAAGCTGACATTAAAGTTGGTAACTGTTTACCACTTGAAAACATTCCTGAAGGTACATTAGTTCATAACATTGAATTAAAACCAGGTAAAGGAGCTCAAATGGCTCGTAGTGCTGGTTCTAGTGTACAAATCTTAGGTCGTGAAGGAAAATATGTATTACTTCGTTTAACTAGTGGAGAAGTTCGTAAAGTATTAGGAACTTGTCGTGCTACGATTGGTGAAGTAGGAAATGAAGATCACGAGTTAGTAAGTTTAGGTACCGCTGGTCGTAAGAGACATATGGGTATTCGTCCAACAGTACGTGGATCAGTTATGAACCCTAATGATCACCCACATGGTGGTGGTGAAGGTCGTGCGCCAATTGGTCGTAAAGGTCCTATGACTCCATGGGGAAAACCTGCACTTGGTAAAAAGACTCGTAAAAATAAAAAAGCTTCAAACAAATTAATTGTTCGTCGCCGTAAAAAATAAGGAAAGGATGGTTTGAATGGCTAGAAGTTTAAAAAAAGGACCTTTCGTAGATGCTCATTTAATGAAAAAAGTAGAAGCACTTAACGAAAGTGGAAAAAAAGAAGTAATTAAAACATGGTCACGCCGTTCCACAATTTTCCCAAATTTCGTTGGGCATACATTTGCTGTTTATAATGGTAAAGAATTTATTCCAGTTTATATAACTGAAGATATGGTTGGACATAAATTAGGTGAGTTTGCTCTAACACGTAAATTTGGTGGACATGGCGGACAATAATAACAGATAAGATAATTAGACTGGAAGGAGGACTAAAATGGAAGCTAAAGCAATTGCTAAGGGTGTAAGATTAGCACCTCGTAAAGCTCGTTTAGTTATAGATTTAGTACGTGGTAAAAGTGTTAGTGAAGCTGCAACAATTTTAGATAATATGAATCGCGATGCATCACGTGCTATCAAAAAAGTATTAACAAGTGCTGTTGCTAATGCAACTAATAATTTAGAATTAAAAGAAGAAAATTTATATGTTAAAGAAGCATTTGTTAATGAAGGAAGAACATTAAAAAGAATGAAAGCAGGACCACGTGGTCACGTTAGTCCAATTAAAAAAAGAACAAGTCATATTACGTTTGTCGTAAGTGAGAAAAATTAAGCAAAGGAGGTAAACTGATGGGTCAAAAAGTTAGTCCAGTGGGACTTAGAATCGGAATTAATAAAACTTGGGAATCAAACTGGTATGCAGGTAAAGATTTCGCAAAATTTTTAAACAATGATATTAAAATTCGTAAATATTTAACTAAAAAATTAAAAGACGCAGCAGTTTCAAGTGTTCTTATTGAACGTACCGCTAAAAAGACTGATGTTATTATCAATACTGCTAAACCTGGTGTTGTAATTGGTCATGGTGGAGAAGAAATTGAAAAATTAAAGAAAGAATTAGAAAAATTAGTTAAAGAAAATATTCAAATTTCTATTATGGAAATTAAAAATCCTAATTTAGATGCTGCATTAGTTGCTGAAGATATTGCACATCAAATTGAAAATCGTGTGTCATTCCGTGTTGCTCAAAAACGTGCTATTCGTAATACAATGAAAGCTGGAGCAAAAGGAATTAAAACTGCTGTATCAGGACGTTTAGGTGGTGCTGATATGGCGAGAACGGAAGGTTATACAGAAGGAAGTCTTCCACTTCATACATTACGTGCAGATATTGACTATGCACATAAAGAAGCTGATACTACTTATGGTAAGATTGGTGTAAAAGTATGGATTTATAAAGGAGAAATCCTTGCCTCAAAAAATAATAAAGGAGGTAAAGAAAATGGCAGTCATTCCAAAAAGAACTAAATATCGTAGACCACATCGTCTAAGATATGATGGTGTTGCAAAAGGAAATACTGAATTACATTTTGGTAGCTATGGTTTAATGGCAATGGAAGGTGCTTGGATTACACAACAACAAATCGAAGCTGCTCGTGTTGCTATGACTCGTTATATGAAACGTGGAGGTAAAGTATATATTAATATTTTCCCACACTTATCATTAACGAAAATACCTCTAGAAACTCGTATGGGTAAAGGTAAAGGACAACCTGAAGTATGGGTTGCTGTTGTAAAAAAAGGTAAAATTATGTTTGAAATTGATGAAGTTAGTGAAGAAGTTGCACGTGAAGCTTTACGTTTAGCAATGCACAAACTTCCAATTAAGTGTAAATTTGTAAAAAAAGAAAGTGGTGAAGCTAACAATGACTAATAGTGAAATTAGAGAACTAACGAATGAAGAAATCGTTAAAAAAATTGAAGAATATAAAGAAGAACTATTTAACCTACGTTTTAGCCAAGCTACTGGAAATCTTGAAAAACCTTCAAGAATCAAAGAATTAAGAAAGCTAGTCGCACGTATGAAGACAATTCTTCGTGAACGTGAACTAGACAGAGACTAATGGAGGTATCTATGGAAAAGAAAAAAGTAAAAGGTTTAACTGGAACTGTTGTAAGCGATGCTAATGATAAAACAATTAATGTATTAGTTGAAACTTACGCTAAAGATCCAATTTATGGTAAACGTGTTAAAAAATCAAAAAAATATATGGCACATGACGAAAAAAATGTTGCTAAAAAAGGTGACAAAGTGCTTATCGTTGAAACTAGACCAATTTCTAAAACAAAACATTTCCGTTTAGTTGAAGTCGTTGAAAAAGCAGTTATTCGTTAATCATAACGAGATATAGGAGGGATTAATATGGTACAACAAGAAACTCGTCTAAAAGTTGCAGACAATTCTGGTGCACGTGAAGTTAGTGTTATTCGTGTACTAGGTGGAAGTAAAGTAAAGACGGGAAACATTGGTGATGTTGTAGTTGCTACAGTAAAAAAAGCAACTCCTAACGGTACAATTGGACGCAAAAAAGTTGTAAAAGCTGTAATCGTTAGAACTAAATCCGGTCTTAGACGCGAAGATGGGTCTTATATTAAGTTTGATGATAACGCTTGTGTTATTATTAAAGATGATAAGAGTCCAGTCGGAACTCGTGTATTTGGACCAGTTGCACGTGAATTACGTGATGGATATATGAAGATTATTTCACTTGCTAATGAAGTGTTATAATCCTAAGGAGGAAAGACAATGAACTTAAAAGTTGGAGATCATGTTGTCGTTATTGCTGGTAAAGATAAAGGAAAAGACGGAAAGATCATTAAAACTTTAAAAAACGATAATAAAGTCGTAGTTGAAGGAATCAATATGATTAAAAAGCATGTAAAACCAAATGGTGGAAATGCAGGAAGTATTGTAGATATGGAAGCGCCTATTCATGCTTCTAACGTAATGATTGTCGATCCTAAAACAAAGAAAAGAACCAGAATAGGACACAATGTAAATAAAGATGGAAAGAAAGTTAGAGTTACAAAAAAATCTAATTCTAAACTTGATTAATGAAGAAGGAGGATTTTAATATGAACCGCCTAAAAGAAAAATATACAAATGAGGTCGTACCTAGTTTAAGAGAAAAATATAATTATGCTAGTCTAATGGAAGTTCCTAAATTAGATAAAATTGTTATTAATATGGGTGTTGGAGATGCAGCTCATAATAGTAAAATGTTAGATGCAGCTGTTAATGATTTAGCTTTAATTAGCGGACAAAAACCTGTAGTTACAAAAGCTAAAAAAGCCATCGCTGGATTTAAATTACGTGAAGGACAACCTATTGGATGTAAAGTAACATTACGTGGAGAAAATATGTATAACTTTTTAGATAAATTAATTAGTATTACATTACCACGTGTACGTGACTTCCGTGGTGTTTCACATAAATCATTTGATGGTCGTGGAAACTATACTTTAGGTTTAACAGAGCAATTAATTTTCTCAGAAATTGAATATGATAATGTCGTAAAAGTACGTGGAATGGATATCGTTTTTGTTACAACTGCAAAAACAAATGATGAAGCGTATGATCTTTTAAAAGGTCTAGGTATGCCTTTTAAAAACTAGGAGGAAAAAATAATGGCTAAAAAAAGTATGAAAGTAAAACAAAGTCGTCCACAAAAGTTTAAAGTACGTGAATATACACGTTGTAATCGTTGTGGAAGACCACATGCTGTTCTTAAAAAATATGGATTATGCCGTATTTGTTTCAGAGAATTAGCTTATAAAGGACAAATACCAGGGGTTAAAAAATCTAGCTGGTAATTGAAGGGAGGATATTATGGGAAAAAGAAAAGGATTTGCTACTGACCCAATCGCAGATATGCTTACACGTATTCGTAGTGCAAATCAAATGCGATATACAGAAGTAGAAGTACCCGCTTCAAATATCAAAATTGAAATGGCTAAAATCTTAAAAAATGAAGGATATATAGCTGATTATAAAGTAGATAAAAAAGATGTTCAAGGAACTATTGTTTTAACATTAAAATATGGAGATAAAAAAGAACGTGTAATCACTGGATTAAAAAGAATTTCTAAACCAGGTTTACGTGTTTATGCAGACGCTGATAATATGCCTAGCGTATTAAATGGTTTAGGTATCGCAATTGTATCTACATCAAAAGGTGTAATGACAAGTCGCGATGCTAAAAAACAACGTTTAGGTGGAGAAGTATTAGCATACATTTGGTAGAAAGATTAGGAGGATAATTATGAGTCGTATTGGAAATAGAAAAATTTCTGTACCTGAAAATGTAACGGTTACGATTAATGATAATAACGTTGTAGTTAAAGGTCCTAAAGGTGAACTTTCTACGAAATTAACTGAGGGAATTAGTGTAAAAGTAGAAGACAATGAAGTTATTGTTACACGCGATAATGATTCATTTAAAACTATGCACGGAACTACAAATGCTAATATCAACAATATGATTACTGGTGTAACAACAGGATTTGAAAAGAAATTAGAAGCTGTTGGTGTAGGATATCGTTTCCAAGTAAAAGGGAATACAGTTGTTGTAAATGCTGGATATTCTCATCCTGTGGAAATGATCGTTCCAGAAGGAATTACCGTAGAAGCACCAAGTAACACAGAATTATTTATCAGAGGAATCGATAAATGTCTTGTTGGAGAATTTGCTGCAAATGTTAGAAAAATAAGACAACCTGAACCTTATAAAGGAAAAGGAATTCGTTACTCTGGAGAACATATTATTCGTAAAGAAGGAAAGAAAGCAGCTTAAAAATTAAGTAAAGGAGCGTATTACTATGATAAATAAAGTATCACGTAATCAAAAACGTATTGCTAGACACGCACGTGTTCGTAAGAATATATCTGGTACTACTGAAGTTCCAAGATTAAACGTGTTTAGATCAAATAAGAATATCTTTGCTCAAATTATCGATGATGAAAAAGGTGTTACATTAGTAAGTGCTTCATCTATTGATAAAGAATTAAATCTTAAAAATGGTGGTAACGTAGAAGCTGCTGCTAAAGTAGGGGAATTAATCGCAAAAAGAGCAAAAAATAAAAAAATTACAAAAGTAACTTTCGATAGAGGTGGTTACTTATACCATGGTCGTGTAGAAGCACTTGCAAACGCTGCACGTGAAAATGGATTAGAATTCTAATAGGAGGGTAAATATGGAAAGAAGAAGAAGAGAACCACGCCCAAAACAATATGAAGAAGAAGTAATTAATATTGGTCGTGTTACCAAAGTAACAAAAGGTGGTCGTCATTTCCGTTTCTCAGTTACTGTGGCTGTCGGAAACCGTAAAGGTAAAGTCGGTCTAGGTACAGGTAAAGCAAATGAAATTCCAGATGCAATGAAAAAAGCAGTTCAAGCTGCTACTAAAAACGTTGTTGAAGTATCAGTTGTAAATGGTACTATCCCACATGAAGCAATTGGTGTAAGAGGAGCTGCAAAAGTACTTTTAAAACCTGCTTTCAAAGGTACAGGAGTAAAAGCTGGAGGACCAGTTCGTTCAGTATTAGAACTTGCTGGAGTTACTGATATCTTATCAAAATCACTTGGATCAAATACAAAAATTAATATGGCATATGCAACATTAGAGGCATTAAAATCTCAAAGAACTGTTGAACACGTTGCAAAATTACGTGGTAAGAAAGTAGAGGAGATTATCTAATGAAATTACATTCATTACAACCAGCTCCAGGTGCTGTTAAAACTCGTAAAAGAGTTGGACGTGGTGTTGGTTCAGGTTTAGGTAAAACAAGCGGACGCGGACAAAAAGGACAAAATTCACGTAGTGGTGGAGGAGTTCGTATTGGGTTCGAAGGTGGACAATCACCATTATTCCGTCGTATACCAAAACGTGGATTCTCTAATGCTCGTTTTAAAACAACATATGCAGTAATTAATTTAAGTGATTTAGATAAATTTGAAAATGGTACAACAGTAACACCTGAACTATTAAAAGAAATGGGATTAATTAAACAAAGTTTAGATGGAATTAAAGTTTTAGGAAATGGAACTTTAACAAAAAAATTAAATGTAAAAGCACATAAATTTTCAAATGTTGCAAAAGAACAAATAGAAAAACTAGGTGGAAAAGCAGAGGTGATTTAAAATGTTTGCCACATTAAAGCAAATATTTAAGCCCCAAAATAAGGACTTACGAAAAAGAATCTTATTCACCTTAGTTTGCCTATTCATCTTTAAGTTAGGTACAACAATTATTGTTCCAGGAATCGATAAAGATTCTTTAGGAACTGATAATTTAGGATTTTTGGAATTAATTAATGTTATGGGTGGAGGTGCTATGGAGAAATTTTCTATTTTCTCTTTAGGAGTAATGCCTTATATTAGTGCTTCCATTATTGTACAATTATTACAAATAGATATTATTCCATACTTTTCCGAATTAGCAAAACAGGGACAAGTAGGACGTAATAAATTAAATACAATTACAAGATATTTAGGTATTTTAATTGCTTTTATTCAAGGATGTATGTATGCATTTGCATTTGTTCAAACCGATAATAGTTTAGTATTACTTGAATATGCAGCAGTATTAACTGCAGGAACCGCCTTCTTATTATGGCTTGGTGATCAAATTACACAAAAAGGAATTGGTAATGGTATTTCTTTAATCATTATGGCCGGTATTATTATGACCATACCAACAATGTTTATGGAAGTATGGAATGCAGTAGTTACAACAGGAACTGTTCAAGAAACAAGTCTAGGTGTAGTTACATTTATTGCCTTTATTATTGTGTATATTGCTATTTTATTAGGTGTTATTTTTGAGGAAACTTCAGAACGTCGTATTCCAATTCAATATGCCAATAAATCAACAAGTGCCTATGGCGCAACTCATAACTACATTCCATTTAAATTGAATAGTGCAGGAGTAATGCCTGTAATCTTCGCATCTGCTTTAAGTTCTATTCCAGGAATTATCGCAGGCGTTATCAAAAATGATGGATTCCAATTATTCGTAAGTAAATACTTATCATTTAATTCAGGGACTGGTTTTGCATTGTATATTATTTGTATTATATTATTCTCATATTTTTATACATTCTTACAAGTAAAAACAAAAGAACTTTCAGAAAATTTGCAAAAAAATGGTGGTTATATTCCTGGCATTCGTCCTGGAGAGGAAACAGTGAAATATATTTCTACTGTTCTTAAACGAATTACCATTGTTGGTGCAATCTTCTTAAGCGTAATCGCTGGACTTCCAATTGTCTTTGGATGGTTCTCAAATCTTCCAACAAGTGTAAGTATTGGAGGTACTGGAGTAATCATTATTGTTGGTGTTGCTCTAGAAACATACAAACAATTAGAAAGTCAATTAGTAACTCGTAGTTATACTAAGGGAAGAAGAAGATATTAATGAAAAATATTGTATTTATAGCTCCCCCTGCTGCGGGAAAGGGAACACAATCTCATTTGCTAAAGAAAAAATATAATCTCGCTCATATTTCTACTGGTGATTTACTACGTAAAGCGTCACTTGAAGAAAGTGAGCGAGGAGATTATATTCGTAATTGTCTAAGTCAAGGACGTTTAGTAAGTGATGAAATTACATTAGAATTGTTAACAGAACGATTAAATGAAAGCGATTGTGAGAATGGATATATCTTAGATGGATTTCCTAGAAATGTAAAACAAGCTATTGCTTATGAAAGTTGGTTAAACCAAACACAAAAAGATTTGGGTTATGTTATTTTCTTAGATATCCCAAAAGAGCTTGCTCAAAAACGAATAGTTGGTCGTGAAACGTGTCCAAATTGTGGAGCTGTGTTTAATGATCAAATCGAAGTATCAAAACCTAAACAAGATGGTATTTGCGATATTTGTGAACATCAGCTTGTAAAGAGAAAAGATGACAATGATGAAACATTTAATCAACGTTATGATACTTATATGGAACAAACAGAGCCATTAATTAATCACTATCGTTCATTAGGTATATTACACACTATTAATGAAATAGATAAAGAGAAAGCGTTTCAGCAAATCGAAAAAATTATTCATGAATAGGAAGTGAATACATGATTACAATCAAAACACCTGAGGAAATTGAAAAATTAAAAGTGGCTGGTGCCATTGTAGGTGAAACACATCATTATTTAGAAAAATATATCAAACCAGGTGTAACAACTAAAAAGTTAGATAGACTTGCAGAAGAATTTATTCTTTCAAAAGGTGCAACCCCATCATTTAAAGGATTATATGGGTTTCCTGGAAGTGTATGTGTTTCTGTTAATGAAGAAGTCGTTCATGGAATTCCTGGTAATCGTCAATTACAAGAAGGCGATATAGTATCTATTGATATTGGAGCTTGTTACGAAGGCTATCATGGTGATTCTGCATGGACTTATCCCGTTGGGAAAATAAGTAGTGAAAAAGAATACATAATGCGTCACACAGAAGAAGCTTTATTTAAAGGATTGGAAACAATTCGTGAAGGTGCTCATGTTGGCGATATTGGATATGCCGTAAGTGAACACGCGAAAAAATATCAATTAGGTGTAGTCAAAGAATTAGTAGGTCATGGAGTTGGATCGGCAGTTCATGAAGAACCCGATGTTCCTAATTATGGAAAAAAAGGACATGGTCCAGAGTTAAAAGCTGGTATGGTAATTGCGGTGGAACCAATGTTAAATTTAGGTACACCCCACATTTATATGTTAGAGGATGAATGGACTATCATAACCGCAGACGACAAACCATCTGCTCATTTCGAACATACAGTGTTAGTCGAAAAAGAAGGATATACAATTTTAACGAAGAGGTGATAACGTGGCAAAAGAAGATATTATTGAAGTAAGGGGTAAAGTATTAGAAGTATTGCCAACAGGTAAATACAAAGTTGAACTTGAAAATGGACATACTGTAACAGCGCACGTTTCTGGTAAAATGCGAATGAACTATATTCGTATTTTGGCAGGTGATACAGTACGTATGGAAATGTCTCCATATGATTTAACATGTGCGCGTATCACTTATAGAGAAGATAAAATTAGGAGGGATGCTTAATGAAAATTAAACCATCAGTAAAACCAATGTGCGATAAATGTAGAGTAATTAAACGTAAAGGACGTGTTATGGTAATTTGCGAAAATCCAAAACACAAACAAAGACAAGGTTAATATAGGAGGTGTTTTATGGCACGTATTAAAGGTGTAGATATACCAAATAATAAAAGAATTGAAATCGCATTGACATACATTTATGGAATCGGAAGAAGTTTATCAAAACGTATTCTAAAAGATGCTAAAGTAAATCCTAATACTCGTACAAAGGATTTATCAAATGAAGAATTAAACCGTATTCGTGATGAAATTAATAAATATACAACAGAAGGTGATTTACGTCGTGAAGTTAATATGAATATTAAACTTCATATGGAAATCGGAGATTATCGCGGAGAACGTCATAAAAAAGGATTACCTGTAAGAGGACAAAGAACAAATCGTAACGCTCGTACTCGTAAAGGTAGAGGAAAAGTTGTAGCTAATAAGAAGAAGTAATTAACGGATAAAGGAGGTTATCGTAATGGCTTATAAAGCAAGAAAGCGTAAAGTAAAAAAGAATGTACCAGAAGGGAAAGCATTTATTCATTCTACATTCAATAATACAATCGTAACGATTGGAGACAAAGAAGGAAACGCAATTAGTTGGGCTTCTGCCGGAACATTAGGTTTCAAAGGAAGTAAGAAATCAACTCCATTTGCTGCTGGTATGGCTTCAGAAGCCGCAGCTAAAGCAGCTATGGGTTACGGAATGAAAAAAGTTGAAGTATATGTAAAAGGATTAGGTTCAGGACGTGAAACAGCTATTCGTTCATTACAAACTGCTGGTCTTGAAATTACATCTATTACTGATGAAACACCAGTTCCACATAACGGATGTCGTCCACCAAAACG
>CALVJM010000108.1 GCA_944332155.1 uncultured Bacilli bacterium | reverse complement strand
CATGAAATTTTTCATATCCTAAAATCTCCTTTAAATAAGAAAAGAATGCGTTAACCGAATCGGGTTCTTTATTTTCATTTTACAAAAAGAAACAATAATATAAAAAAAGTGTTGCAATCATCAAAATAATATGTTATAATATAATTGCTTAATAGAATAGGTATTGTTTTGCACTAATTATATTTGATATATCTATATTGTTATAGATGATGTAGGTTTGTTAGATGTAATTTAAGTAAATCTAAAAATTTACGATGCAGTTCATTAAATAATAATTATATTTTATAACTATTATTTAATTATTTCCTATAATTATCAAGCTATTAAGTATGTATATACATGTGGGATTCTTGATAACAAATTATAATTTATATCTGTCAAATATAAACTATAATTTTGATTACCACAAAAAGTGAGTTGTTTGACAGGCAACTTATTTTTTTGTCTAAAAATAATCCTATATATGAGCCATTAGGGAGATTAATAATTGGTATAGTAAAAAAGTTTTATTTTTTTGACAATAAAAGTGTTGACTTTCATAGACTACTAGTGGTATATTATTAATGCGTTTAAAAGGTTTATCTTGATAAATCTTTTCTTAAAACAAAAAAATGAAACGCCTGGATATGTGTAAAGAGAGGAGGGAACGAAATGCCTACAATGAATCAATTGGTTCGTAACCGTAGAAAAAGTAAAACTAAAAAGAGTAAATCACCAGTATTAAATATTGGTTATAACAGCCGTGAGAAAAAACAAACAAAATTAAATGCCCCACAAAAACGTGGAGTATGTACTCGTGTTGGTACTATGACACCAAAGAAACCAAACTCAGCTTTACGTAAATATGCCCGTGTTCGTTTATCAAATGGTATGGAAGTAACTGCTTACATTCCTGGAGAAGGACATAACTTACAAGAACACAGCGTTGTATTAATTCGTGGAGGACGTGTTAAGGACTTAATCGGTGTTCGTTATCACATTGTTCGTGGAACGCTAGATACAGCTGGAATTGAAGCTCGTCGTCAAGGTCGTTCTAAATACGGAACTAAAAAGCCTAAAAAGTAAAATATAATAAGGTAAAATAGAAGAGAGGAGGATATCACATGCGTAAAAGACGTGCGGTTAAAAGAGATGTTTTAGCGGATCCTATATATAATTCTAAATTAGTAACAAAATTAGTAAACACAATTATGTTAGATGGTAAAAAAGGAAAAGCTCAAACTATCGTTTATAAAGCTTTTGACATGATTAAAGAAAAAACTGGAAGAGAACCTATGGAAGTGTTTGAAGAAGCAATGGCTAATATCAAACCTGCATTAGAAGTAAAATCTCGTCGTGTTGGTGGTGCAAACTACCAAGTTCCAGTTGAAGTAAAAGCCGATAGAAGTCAAGCTTTAGGACTTCGCTGGTTAGTAAATTATTCACGTTTAAGAGGTGGTCACACAATGGCTGAGAATCTAGCAAACGAAATTATGGATGCTAGTCAAGGTACAGGTGGAGCTGTTAAAAAACGTGAAGATACTCACAGAATGGCAGAGGCAAATAAAGCATTTGCTCATTATCGTTGGTAATTAAAGAAAGGAAATAAAAATATGGCTCGTGAATATAGTTTAGAGAAAACTCGTAATTTTGGTATCATGGCTCACATCGATGCCGGAAAAACGACCATGACTGAACGTATCTTATTCCATACTCATAAGATTCATAAGATTGGTGAAACTCATGATGGAGCTAGTCAAATGGACTGGATGGAACAAGAACAAGAACGTGGAATTACAATCACATCAGCAGCTACAACTGCTTATTGGAATGGTCATCGTTTAAATATTATCGATACTCCAGGGCACGTAGACTTTACAGTTGAAGTTTCTCGTTCACTTCGTGTATTAGATGGTGCAGTTGCACTTCTAGACTCTAATGCCGGAGTAGAACCACAAACAGAAACAGTATGGCGTCAAGCTGATGAGTTTAAAGTTCCTCGTATGATTTTCTGTAACAAAATGGATAAATTAGGTGCAAGTTTTGAAATGTCACTAAAATCTATTGGTGAACGTTTAGGAATTAATTATGCACCAATTCAATGGCCAATTGGAGCAGAAAGTGAATTTGATGGAATTATTGATTTAGTAACGATGAAGGCTTATCATTATGATGGTAAACCAGAAGAAAATCCAACAGAAATTGAAATTCCAGCAGATTTAAAAGATATCGTAGAAGAAAAACGTAATGAATTAATCGAAAAAGTAGTTGAATTTGACGATGCTTTAATGGAAAAATATCTTGAAGGTGAAGAATTAACAGTTGAAGAAATTAAGAGTGCCATCCGTAAAGGTGTGCTTGCCGTTGAATTCTTCCCAGTAATGTGTGGTACAGCTTTAGGAAACAAAGGTGCTAAGTTATTATTAGATGCTGTAGTTGATTATATGCCAGCTCCTATTGATATTCCTTCTATTAAAGGTGTAGATATGGATGGAAATGAAATTGAACGTCATCCATCTGATTCAGAACCATTCAGTGCTTTAGCATTTAAAGTAATGACTGACCCATATGTTGGAAAATTAACATTCTTCCGTGTATATTCAGGACATTTAAATAGTGGTTCTTATATCTTAAATTCAACAAAAGATACCAAAGAACGTATCGGACGTATTCTACAAATGCACGCTAATAATCGTACTGAAATTACAGAAGTATATACAGGAGATATTGCGGCTGCTGTAGGTCTTAAAAATACTACAACGGGGGATACTTTATGTGATGAAAAGAAAGCTTGTATTCTAGAATCTATGGAATTCCCAGAACCAGTTATTGAACTTGCTGTTGAACCTAAATCTAAAGGTGATCAAGATAAAATGGCAACAGCTCTACAAAAACTAGCAGAAGAAGATCCAACTTTCCGTGCTAGTACAAATCATGAAACTGGTCAAACAATTATTGCTGGTATGGGTGAGTTACACCTTGATATCATTGTTGATCGTATGAAACGTGAATTTGGTGTAGAAGCTAATATTGGACAACCACAAGTATCGTATCGTGAAACCATCACACAAACAGCAGATTGTGAAGGTAAATTCATTAAACAATCTGGAGGACGTGGACAATATGGACATGTATGGATTAAGTTTGAACCAAATCCAGATAAAGGTTATGAATTTGTTGATGCCATCGTTGGTGGAGTTGTTCCTCGTGAATATATTCCAGTAACAGATAAAGGTTTACAAGATGCTATGAAAACTGGTGTTTTAGCTGGATATCCAATGGTAGACATTAAAGCAACATTATTTGATGGTTCTTACCATGATGTAGACTCTAGTGAAGCTGCATTTAAAGTGGCTGCTAGCTTAGCTTTAAAAGAAGCTGCTAAGAAATGTAAACCAGTACTTCTTGAACCAATCATGAAAGTACAAGTAATTACACCAGATGAATATCTTGGAAATGTAATGGGAGATATTACATCTCGTCGTGGACGTCCTCTAGGACAAGAATCTCGTGGTAATGCATTAGCAATTAACGCTATGGTACCACTTGCTGAAATGTTTGGGTATGCAACAAGCTTACGTTCTAATACTCAAGGACGTGGAAACTTCACAATGGTATTTGATCATTATGAAGAAGCACCTAAAAATATCACTGAAGAAATCGTTAAACGTAACGGTGGAAATAAATAATAGTTCATTATTCCTAAGATTTGGGTTCCCAAATCTTAGGAAAATAATGACAATTTAAAGAAAAAAGCTTGCTATTTTGCTTTAGATAATATAAAATAAATATGTATAAAGAAAAGAGGAGGAAATAAAAATGGCAAAAGAAAAATTTGATCGTTCAAAAGAACATGTTAACATTGGTACGATCGGACACGTTGACCATGGTAAAACTACGTTAACTGCTGCAATCAGTAGTGTTTTAGCTGGAGAATATGGTAACCAAAAAGTTGAATTCTCTAATATCGATGCAGCACCAGAAGAAAGAGAACGTGGAATTACTATCAATACTGCTCATATTGAGTACAGTACTGCAAACAGACATTATGCTCACGTAGACTGTCCTGGACATGCTGACTACGTTAAAAACATGATTACAGGAGCAGCTCAAATGGATGGAGCTATCTTAGTTATTGCTGCTACAGATGGTCCAATGGCTCAAACTCGTGAACACATCTTATTATCACGTCAAGTTGGAGTACCACGTATGGTTGTATTCTTAAACAAATGTGATATGGTTGATGACGAAGAGTTATTAGATTTAGTTGAAATGGAAGTTCGTGAATTATTAGTTGAATACGGATATGAAGAAGATACTCCAATTATTCGTGGTTCTGCATTAAAGGCTCTTGAAGGAGATCCTCAATATGTAGAAAAAATTCATGAATTAATGGATGCTGTTGATACATGGATTCAAACTCCAGAACGTGATACAGAAAAACCATTCTTAATGCCAATTGAAGACGTTTTCACAATTACAGGTCGTGGAACAGTTGTTACAGGACGTGTAGAACGTGGACAATTGAAATTAAATGAGGAAGTAGAAATCGTTGGATTAAAACCAACTCAAAAATCAGTTGTAACTGGAATTGAAATGTTCCGTAAACAATTAGATTATGCAGAAAGTGGAGATAATGCTGGTGTATTATTACGTGGTATTGCTCGTGAAGATGTAGAACGTGGACAAGTATTAGCTAAACCTGGTACTGTTACACCTCATACTAAGTTTAAAGCACAAGTTTATGTTTTAACTAAAGAAGAAGGTGGACGTCATACTCCATTCTTCAGTAACTACCGTCCACAATTCTATTTCCGTACAACAGATGTTACAGGTGTTATTGAATTACCAGAAGGTACTGAAATGGTAATGCCAGGTGACAATGTTGAAATGACAGTAGAATTAATTGCTCCTATCGCTATCGAAAATGGAACTAAGTTCTCTATTCGTGAAGGTGGTAGAACAGTTGGTGCTGGTAACGTTTCTGAAATTATTAAATAATGAAACTATTTAAAAGAGTTGAAATTCAACTCTTTTTTATTATTTAATAATAATTTTAATTAATATATATTTAAAAAATTAGAATACATGAAGTGTTCTAATTTTTTAATTTTCTATAATTAATTTATAAAATTGATACATTTATTCTATTAAAAAACTCAAAAGTGTCATTTGACCCCTGTATTTAATGGTGTTATATTGACATCGAAAGGAGGCGTTCATGAAGAATATTTTAACTAAAGATAAAAATTTTAAGATGTTATTTGGAAGTTATGAACATAT
>CALVJM010000107.1 GCA_944332155.1 uncultured Bacilli bacterium | reverse complement strand
TTCGGGCGTATATCTGGGCAGATATGCGAGCATCTGGTTCAGGCCCGCATAATTCGCGGCGAGCGTGGTGTCCTCCACATCCAGATCCACAAGATATCCGTTTTCATCCGTTTCCCAGTTAACGCCTTCTATACCATACTCGGTAAGCAGTCTCATTTCATTGTCATTCAGCTTGTCAAGAAGCGTCAGCGCAGCTTCAATCTTTTCAGGCGTATCGCAGGTGGATGCGCTCAGCGTGAAATATCCGTTATAGCCGGAGGTCGCAAGGGTCTTTCCATTGACCGCGCCGAGCAGGTTCATGGAAGCGGGTTCATCCGGATTTACCACGGAAGGAGTCCAGGTCTCCTCTGCAACGAAATAATCCCAGATACGGCGTCCGCCGTCCATTACGTCGATATACACGCCGGATTCTCCGGTCTTACATCCGTTAGACCAGGTATCGGTGGTTCTTACCGCCCAGTCAGGGGGCATCAGACCTTCCTCATACACCTGTCTGAGCCAGTCAAGGGCTTCCTTATATTCATCCTGCATATGTACAGGGATCAGCTGGCCATCCACCTCAGCCCAGCCGTTTCCACAGCCGAACCAGGTCTGGATGATGTCGAAGGGTCCCGTATAGGAAGTCATCTCCATACCATAGGTATCATCCACGCCGTTTCCGTCGGGATCCTCATAGGTAAACGCATACAGCATCTCGTACACGTCGTCAATTGTCTGAGGCTCATCCAGACCGAGCTTATCCGCCCAGTCCTGACGATAGGAAAAGCCATAACGGCCGATATCTCTGGTTCTGGGAATGGCGATTAGCTTTCCGTCAACGGTAAGCGTATCCGCAACATTTTCATTCATCTGGGAAAGGTTCGGATACTTTTCGGAATCCCAGATATATTCGCTCAGATCCACAAACGCCCCCTGCTTCGCGGCATTTACCACATTTCCGGTAAGCTCGCCGCTCCAGGTCATGATCATGGGCATGGTGGCCGGATTTGCCATCGCCAGGGTGGTTCTCTCCTCTGTAACGTCGGAAAGTACCCATTCGATCTCCAGATTCACATTGCAGTAATCCTCAATCTGCGTCAGGATTTCCTCCGCATATTCTCCCGTATTCGATGCCCCGGCATTGAAGTCGATGGTCATGAATGTGATGTCCTGTCTCTCCGCTGTGGCTGTGGAATCCTCGCCCTCTGCGGAAGCACTCTCCCCGCTGGAAGATGCAGTGGTTTCTGAGGAGCCCGTCGATGTCGAAGTCGAGGTCTCCGCCTGGCTGCCGCATGCCGCCGCGCTCAGCGCCATTGTCCCTGCCAGGGCCAGAGCCAGCCATTTTTTCACAATTTTGCTTTTCATACAGTTCCTCCTTTTCTCATTTATGAATTAACCGGAACGGGCTTTTTCCTGATATTCAGGAAAGCCAAAAAACGTTCCGCAAATTCGCCTGTTGTCCGTATTGCCTGAAATCTGCCTCATCCCTTCACCGCGCCGACCATGACGCCCTTGGTAAAATACTTCTGAACGAAAGGATATACCAGAAGGATCGGTACCGTGGCGATTACCGTACAGGCCATTTTCACGGCCTTATCCGGCGGGGCTCCGTTCATGTCATAATAATCCATCGCGATATCCGTGATCTGTGAAGTCAGCAGGATGATGGAACGAAGCTGAATCTGGATCGGATATTTTTCCGGCGTTCTCAGATAAATCATGGAGTTGAAGTAGTCATTCCAGAAGCCTACGCCGTAAAACAGCGAAATGGATGCGATTACCGGCTTGGAAAGCGGCAGCGCGATTCTGGCGAAAATCTTCAGGTCTCCCGCACCGTCCACATAGGCCGCGTCCTCCAGCTCCTGCGGCAGATCCGCAAAAAACTTCTTAATAATAATCATGTTGAACGGGCTGATCAGTCCGGGGAGAATCAGCGCCCAGTAGGAATCATACAGGCCATAGGCCGTAAATACCAGATAGTTGGGGATCATTCCGCCGGAAAACAGCATGGTGACGATGACCATGTTCATAATCCAGTTCCTTCCCCTGAAATGCACTTTGGACAGGGGATAGGCGAACGACAGGGAAAACAGCATGCACATCACGGTTCCCGCTATCGTCAGAATAATTGAATTTCTCAGCCCTCTTAAAATGTTGGCCGTGTTGATCGCGTACTTGTACGCGTTCAGAGACCAGACCTCCGGGATGATGAAAAACGCCTTTTCCGTCAGCTCCTTATCTGTGGCGAAGGAGCCGGCGACCACATACAGAAACGGCAGAACGGTGGAGAGCGCAATCAACCCGAGCACTATATAAATGATAACGTCTACAATCCGGTCGCCAAGGCTTCTTCTCACCCTGACTCCCTGCTTCATTGCATGAGCCTTCATCGCTTTCCTCCTCCCTTAATATACGCCGCTCTCACCGCACAGCTTTGCGACCTTGTCAGAGCCCAGCACCAGAATCATGCCGACAATCGACTTGAACAGACCCGCTGCCGTGGAGAAGGAATACTGGCCGTTCACAATACCTCTCGTATAAATGTAGGTATCGAACACATCCGCGAATTCCATGTTCAGATCGTTTCTCATCAGGAAAATCTGCTCATATCCCGTATTCAGCAGACCGCCGACTCTCAGGATCAGCATCATGATGACCGTGCCGCGGATCGCAGGGAGCGTGATGTGCCACATCAGTCTCCAGCGTC
The DNA here is from genome assembly GCA_944332155.1 of uncultured Bacilli bacterium. Lineage (GTDB taxonomy): Bacteria > Bacillota_I > Bacilli_A > RF39 > UBA660 > Pelethosoma. The sequence continues at coordinate 1,436 of CALVJM010000107.1, read as the reverse complement.
CGGCCCCGTCCACTCTTGCCGCCTCATACATCTCCTGATCCACGCCTGCCAGAGCCGCCAGGAAAATGATAGTGCCGTATCCGGTCTCACGCCAGATGTCCTGTCCTACAATCAGTCCCCAGAAATAGGAACCTCTGGAAAGGATATCCACCGTGCTTCCCGTTATGGACTTGATAATCATATTGATGATTCCGTCCGATACGTTGAAGAGCTGATAGGTCAGGCTGGCCACGATAACCCAGGATACAAAATGGGGTATGTACACCAGCGTCTGGATCGTGCGCTTGTAGGCGCTGTGTCTTACTTCATTCAGAAACAGGGAGAGAATGATTGGCGCAGGGAAATACAGGACGAGCTGCAACAGGCTGATTCCCAGCGTGTTGCGCAGCAGCCTTCCGAAATCCGGCGTATCAAAGAAGCGCCGGAACTGCTCCAGTCCAACCCACGCGCTGTCCCAGATGCCGAGGAACGGGCTGTAATCCTTAAAGGCAATGATAACTCCCCCCATTGGCACATAGCGGAACAGAATGAAATACAGGAAGCCCGGCAGAAGCAGAAGATACAGACCCTTGTGCTGCAGCATATACTTTCCGGTGCTCATGTGCCGCACCCGAATGGTCCGGCCATCTTTCAGCGTGACCATTCCTTTCTTCGTTTTGCTTTTCGCCATTTTTAACCACCTTTCTTTATGAAATTTTTCTGGGCAGATTGCCTGAACTCCATATCGGCGCTTCTGCCCCGGTTTGGTTGTTTTGTTGCTTTATCCGTTTCATCCAGCCAAACTGTTGTGCTAATTTTAATAAAGCATTTCCATAACGTCTATAATCACTTTCTCTCTTTTTGTATTTCAAGCCTGGTTTGGAATATTTTTTGTTCATTCTGCATATATTTGTGTTGTTTTTTCTGTATGATACGCCGGGAGATATCTGGTATTTGAAAAACCGGCACAAAAAAATAATCATTTTCTTTTTCCTGCTCTTCCAGGAAGAAAAAATGATTATTTTTCCTGCTTTCCCTTTATGAAAACTCTCCTGTTCCACTCACTGAATCGAGCGCCTGTATTTTCCGGGCGTCATGCCCACCACCCTGTTGAAAAAGCGGATGAAATTCTGCGCGTTTGTATAATTCAGCTCCGAGGCGATCTCCGCTACCGTCTTATCCGTTTCCTTCAGAAGTTTCTTCGCATAATCGATCTTATATTCCTCCAGATAATCGCTGAAGGATTTGTCCGTTTCCATTTTCAGGATCTTCCAGATATATGTGGGATGATAATCCAGCGCCTCCGCGCACTCCGCCATTGTAATATCGCCCTTCTTCTCTTCAATCAGCCGGCGGATCTGCTCCATGATCGTGTACGCCTTCGTCTCTCTCACGGCCCCGACGGATACCATGACAGGATCGATTACCGTCTTCTTGATATATCTTCTGATTTTCTC
>CALVJM010000106.1 GCA_944332155.1 uncultured Bacilli bacterium | reverse complement strand
ACCAAGCCGACCGACGGTACACCAGCCGTACCAATTGAAGCCAGTGTCGCGGTTGCGATAACCGTAATATAGTCCATCGGGGTCAAGGCAATTCCGTAAGCCTGTGCGATAAACACGACCGCAACACCCTGCATAATAGAAGTGCCATCCATGTTTATCGTCGCACCTAGCGGAATCGTAAACGATGAAATCCGGCGGGATACACCCATTTTGCGCTCCAATGTATCAATAGAAAGCGGAATGGTTGCATTGGATGTTGCCGTAGAAAAAGCAAATCCCATAACAGGCAAGAATTTTTTAATAAACCGAATGGGATTCAATCCGGTAAACACTTTGAGCAATATCTGATAGACACCCAGACATTGTACCACTAACGCAAGCATAACAGCCAACATATATTTAATGAGCGGCTGGAACGCATCAAAGCCCATACCCGAAAAAGTGCGTGCAATCAGGCAGAAAACACCAATCGGCGCCAACGACATAACCATCATGGTCATTTCCATCATAATGTCGTTACCCTGCTGGAATAAATTATGTATAGTCTGTGTTTTGTCTCCCAGCTTCGCCAAGATAATGCCGACAATAATTGCAAACACAATAATCTGAAGCATATTGCCCGTTGCCAGCGATTCCAGCGGATTTTTGGGTATGATATCCAGCAAAGTATCCACCATAGAGGTTTGTTGAGAAGCTGAAATACCGGTTTCTGTCGTTTCCAGTGTATTTAAATCCATTCCCATACCGGGATTGATGATTTTTGCAACAGTCAACGCAACAGCGACCGCCAATGCAGTCGTTACAATATAAAAACCGACCGTACGCACGCCAACTTTGCCCAATGTTTTGGTATCACCAATCGCAGAAGCGCCGCAAATCAAGGAACACAGCACCAGTGGTACAACCAGCATTTGCATCAGACGCAAAAAACCTTGTCCAACAACATAAAAAACGCCGTCAATCAATACGGTATCAAAAAAATAATTGTGCGGTGCAAAATAATGGAGCACAACACCTAAAATTGCGCCCAACAGCAACGCAATAAAAATGCGTGTTGTCAGGCCAATGGGCTTTTTCTCCTTCTTCTCCATTACTTTACCCCCTCCTTATTAAAGTAATCGGATAATGCCTGCTTCCATTCGGGCATTTCATATAATCCGGTCATGCGCATCATCATATTATCTAACAGTGTAAAGCGTGGCCGCATATCACTTTGTGCCGCCGTTTCAACGACTAAATTTTCATCATACCCCTTATGCCGCAAAATCTCTCGTGCAAATTCTGCACGGGTGCAAGCCCCCGTACAGGACGCATGATACACGCCGTACTCTCTTGACTCAATCAATTTATGGATAAACCCAGCCAAAACATCGGCACTGGTGGGCGAAGAAATGGTATTCTCTGGTACCGAAATTGTTTGCCCTTGTTCTCCTGCTTTGAGTACCGAATGTAAAAAGTCATTTGCGCCTGCACCGTAAATCCAAGAAGAACGCACAATGACGTGTTTATCGGTCAGTTCACGCACCAAACGCTCTCCTGCATATTTACTTTTTCCATAAATCGTAACCGGATGCGGTTCCAGAAATTCATGCAGCGGCTTGCTGCCACCCCCACCGAACACGTCATCTGTTGAAATCTGTATCAACTTTGCATCCAATCGCCGTGCGGCAATCGCCAGATTACGCGCCCCTAACGCATTGGCTTTGTATGCTTCTTCCGGGCAAGCCTCACATTTTTGAACATCGGTCAGACCCGCACAGTTGATAATTACATCCGGATGGTTGACATCTGCAAACTGATTGACCGCCTGGCTGTCCCCAATGGGCACATCCAAATCACTTGGCAAAATCCGATATTGAATATTAGTCAACAACCGGCACAGGGCTGCGCCCAAACGTCCGCTAGACCCTGTAATCCAAATGCGTGTATAACTCATACATCATTCCCCCTTAAAATGAAAACCGTTTCTTAATAATTATACATATATTTGCAAATCTTTTCAATATTTCTTTTTCATCCCTCATGCCGCAGGTCTTTTGTATAACATACAATAAAATTATTTCTATTGTATTTCATATTAATCAGCGTGATTTCAGCCGGAATTGGCGTTCCGTCTAATTTGCAGTGCATCCACGGAAAAACGACCTTTCCCTTTTCAATCGCCTCATTCATTTTTTCAAAGGCTGCAATCGTTGACAGTTTACCATCTGGCTGATATTTGGGCGATAACTCAAAAAAACGTTCCAGATATTCTCCCTCATCCCGCAAATCAAACAGTTCGACCGCCGCTGTATTACAAGCAATATGTTCCCGCTGTTCATTCCATAAGTTCACGCAGATGGGAGCCGTATTCAATACACGGCGCAACAAATCATTGTCAGATAGCAAGCTATCTCTATGGTTTTCCGTGCGGTTTGGCAGGGTACATCCTTGAAAACGGCATGGGTTTTCAATCATTTCTCTCGTAAAATCATCGAAATTCATGGGTTTTGCCGTATAGTACCCTTGACAGGTATCTGCATACAAGTGGTTGACCGCCCGCAATTCATCTTCATCTTCTATTCCTTCGGCGCACACCCGCAACCCTGCATTATGACATAGTGCAATCACGGCTTTGACAAAATTATATTTATACGAATCATTGTGGATATCGGTAATAAAAGACCGGTCGATTTTTACAATATCGCTTGGCAGCTGCTGCAAACGCCCCAGCGAAGAATAACCCGTTCCAAAATCGTCGATTGCAAACTGAACGCCCTGTTTACGCAAATAATTCAGCCACTTGCTCAACCTTCCCTCATCTATAAAGTAACTTTCGGTCAATTCCAAAACCAAATGATGCGCGTCCAATCCAGCCGAT
>CALVJM010000105.1 GCA_944332155.1 uncultured Bacilli bacterium | reverse complement strand
ATACTCATTTTCCAGTCTGCGGTCCATCACTCTGCCGCCTTCTTCAGCCAGATAGAAGCTGCAGGCGCTGATTTTGCCGTAGGCCCCCTCTCCTTCCCCGGAATCGCTGTCATTCAGGGCGCTCACACTCTGCCGGAATGCATTCCTCACCTCGGATATCTTTCCGGCGGCAGCGCTGACCCCGACGCTGATGTTAAGCTGATACTGTTCCAGCACATACTTCTGCAGACTGCTGTAAACCTCCATAACCCGGTCAAGGAGCTCCGTCTGATCCTCTCCATGCACAAAGAAAACGACAGAACGCTGATAGTATACAGGCGGAACCGGCAGCATGCTGCGGATCTCCCCTGGAAGCTCCTCCGCAATCTCCATGCAGATCTCCTGCTCCCTGGCGTCACTCCCTTCCACTTCCTCCCCGAAGCGCAGGATCATGGAAACTGCGGAATAGATTCCCCCTCCAGTCCAGATTTTCTGTCTGCCAAGATATTCCTCCGCCTCCTCTGCCGAAGTCTCTCCCCGGATCATTCTCAGGATAAACAGCTCCAGAAGTTCGTTCTCCTGCTCTCCAATCCGTTCTTCCATGGCCCGGTTGCTGTCCACCAGCCCTTCCACCTTTTCCGCGATGTGCACCAGCTCGCTGCCCCAGATGGCGCTGCGCTCCTTTTCCGTTCCATCTCCCGACACCCGCTGCGCCAACGCGGAAATCGGTTTGTACAGCAGATTTATGACAACCATACAGATGGTCAGTATAAGGACAGCGGAAACCGCAAGCATCACGAACCGGCTCGTTGTTCCGGCCAGGTTCCATTCCGTTCCCATATAGCAGATCCATCCAAGGACCGAGGACCTTCCTCCGGAAATGATATATTTTCCCGTATTCACAGCCTGCGACTGTTCTCCGCCATTTTCGGCATAAAGCTCCGCTCCCGCCGAGGCAAACCTTTCATCCGTGGTATAAACCGTATTTCCCTCGCCATCCACCACGGCAAGCTTCCAGCCTCCCTCCCTGCCGGAGCCGAGGAGTTCCTGGAGGTTAATATTCACAATCACCATGCCGTACATATTTCTCCAGGAATTCGGCGCCTTCAGGACCAGCGCAAGAGAACCGGTCTCCACCGTATTCCTCCAGCCGGATTCCAGCATGTCGACAGAAGTCTCCTCTATCCTCCAGCTCCAGTAATTCCTTCCAAAGCTGTCGCTTCCGTAGTCAAACAGCTCCTCCACATCCTCCTTGTTGATCACGCTTTCATAGGGGTACATTCCCTTATTGCTGATCACCCATCCCGTATCCATATTAATAAAGGAGTAACCGGATATGTAATCGGATACGATTCCGTTCCCGGATAAAAGCTCCATAATACTGCTGATGTGGCTGTAATCAGAGTAGCTGATCTCATTCTCCAGCGCCCAGGTTATCTCATCGTCTTCCATGATCTGAAGATAATAGTTTCTGATATTCAGCAGCTTCTCATCCAGTTCCCTGCTGGTCTGAAACGCCACAGAGGAGACGGTTCCTTCCATCCGCCGCTCCTCTTCTCTCATCGATTCTCCATACAGATCGATCAGAAACAGAATCATGACAATCGCCATCAGGGAAGAGATACAGGCGATAATCCTGTGCTTATACTGCAGGTTCAATCTTACTCTTACAGGCATTGCGCGCCTCCTATATGGCAAAAACTCTAAGGTCCGAGTACTCTCCGATCATGGGGGCCAGCTGACGGAAGCCGATCTTACCTCCCCCAAGCAGAGGCCCCCAGGTCTTTCCGTCATCCACGAACCGGAAAATCTCCAGGCCGTTTATAAAGAACGCGGTCTCGGCCCCCTTCTTTTCCACGGCGATCAGATACGGCCCCATGGCGTCCTCCACATCCGGGATCGGATCGCCTCCCTGGGCGGTCAGATAGAACCCGTAGCTCTTCCTCAGATTGCAGGTATGAAATCGCCGCTCGTCCGGCTCCTTCCGCCGGAACCAGGAAACATGGAAAGCGTTGATATCCCCATGATGATACTGCGGATATTCTCCCGTCCTTTTCATGAGGCCCGGGTCAAAGAGATCCTCTCCCCTTCTTCCCTTTGCCGCGAAAAACAGCATGCACAGCCCCGGTTCCCTGACGGGCCGGAAATCCCATTCGATCCGGATATCGGCAGGAAATTCCTCCGGGCACCAGAACACGTAATTCGCCCTCTGCCCTTCCATGGCGCTCAGCGCGTTTTCCATCCGCATCCTTCCGTTCGGAAACGTAACCAGGGCGCTGCCTTCCATAATAAAATCCCGGACATCCGCCTCGCATCGAAGCGGGTTTTCATACAACAGCTTTCTCTTTCTGCTTTCCATATCTTCTCCTTCTTCCGTTTCCGCAGAACATCCTCTGACGCTCCATTTCCTTCCGTTTTTCAGCTTTCTTTCCATTTTCAGTTTCGTTATATTTATAAGAATAACATAAATAGACAAAAATTGGAACCTTTTTTCCGCATCCTTTGTGATATCTGCCCGTAAATAGATGATGTAAATAAAAAAATCAAAAGCCGGAACAGATTACCCCTTCCGGCTTTTGAAATAAGATGCATCGAGATTTGATTCAAACTCAGCAATTTCTAACAAGTCCTTCCTCAGGAAAGTCATCCAGAAT
>CALVJM010000104.1 GCA_944332155.1 uncultured Bacilli bacterium | reverse complement strand
CGGGCACCGGGACGGATGACCTTTTCCATCAGGGCGTCGTAGCGGTTATATTTTCCCTCGTCGCTATGGCTGCTGCCGCCGTTGCGGAAGTTGTGGGACTCGTCAATGACCACCAGGTCATAGGCGCTCCAGTTGATTTTGGAAAGGTCCAGCTCACCGGAAAAGCCCCTGCCCCGGGACAGGTCCGTGTGGTAGAGCACATCATATCGCAGGCGGTCACCGGCGATGGGGTTATTTACATAGTTGGCTTTATAGGTCATCCAGTTATCGCTGAGTTTTTTTGGGCAGAGCACCAGCACCCGCAGGTTGCGGTTCTCATAATACTTGATAACAGCCAGGGCTGTAAAAGTTTTGCCCAAGCCCACGCTGTCGGCCAGAATGCAGCCGTTATACTGCTCCAGTTTGCTGATGATGGCCAGCACGGCATCCTTTTGGAAGGTGTAGAGCTTATTCCAGACTAAGCTGTTCTTAAATCCATTTGCTTCGTTTGGCAGGTCGTCCTCGCTGACATTCTCCAGAAAATCATTGAAGATGTTATAGAGCGCAAAGAAGTAGAGAAACTCCGGGCTGTTTTCCTGATAGGCGGTGGTGATCCGTTCCAACACCTGCTCCGTTACATCCTGCATGCGCCGTTTATCGGCCCAAAGCTGATCAAACAGCTGCAGATAGGCTTTGCTTTCCGGTGCGTCAAGTTGCTGGATCATGCTGAACATATTGCCGCCCCGCTCGCAGCCCAGATCTGCGCGGGTAAAGCCGTTCACGGGAGCATACGCCACCGGGTGCTCACTGTCTACGGCGAGAAAGCCCGGCATTGTCTCGTCGGTGCAGTTGGATTTGAACTGCGCTTTGCGGCGCACCCAATCGGCACATTCCCTGGAGATAGTCTTTTGTGTAAACTCGTTGCGCAGGCGGATCTCAAACTCACTGCCATGCAGAGCTTTCTCGCGAATCTGGCGGGGGATGTAGAATTCCCGCTTTTCTTTTGCTGCCGACTCGGAAAGAAAAGTTGGTGAAGTGAAGATAAAACGCAGGGCGTCCACCTGTTCCAACTGCTCTTTCAATTCTTCATAGGCGTAGACAGAAAAACAAGCTGCGGCGATGGATACTTTGCTGTGGGGCAAAAGCTCCACTTGCAGGTCATCGGATAATTTTTTCGTTACATTATTGATGATCTTCATACTCTGTATCCACCTCATTACCGGGCAGGGCCAACATATTATATCCCCTGCCTCCAACTGTTTTGGGCGCCCTACCGCACATTCGAGACACAAGTTCCTACTTTTTACAGAATAACACAAAATATCATGATTCTCCACCATTATTATCACGCCAGCTGTCCAATAAAACTCCCTTCTCCCGGGTATCCGGCTGCGTATGCTTATTTTGCACTGCTCATCCGTGCAGCCAGCCGCCGTGCGCTGTGCCCATATGCCGGGCAGGAAATTTCCGGTGAGCCGCACATGGGCTTTTGGATATTCGGGCTTAAATATAAAAAAGAGCCGGCAGTTTTCGTTTTGAAAACTGCCGGCTCTCAGTCGTCACTGTCATCCTCAAAGGAGTACTCGTTGAGCTCCTCGAAGTCCAGGAATTCGGCCAGGGTCATATTGAATGCCAAAGCAATTTTGTGAAGGGTCTTCACTCTGGGGTTCTTCGTAAGACCGCGCACAATGTTGTCCAAGGTGGACTGTTTGACGTCGCTCATATTCGCAAGCTTGTTGATGGCGATCCCACGTTCCCGGCACAGCTTGCGAATTCTTTTCACATACAGTTCCCAATACTCCATAGCAGGCCCTCATCCTTAGCATTACCCGTTTTTGGGTTACTATGATGATACCAGCAAGTGAGGGGCTGTTTACCCGTATTCGGGTTGACAATGTGCAGCGCGGCATTTTACAATAGATTTACCCGAATACGGGTAAATCTATTGTAGAGGCGACGAAATGGCGGTGTGTACCTTCTTCGGCCACCGGGACTGCCCGGCGTCTTTGAGGCCACAGCTGAGAGCGGCGGTGGTGGCGCTGATCGAGAAGCATGGCGTGGACAGGTTCTACGTTGGACGGCAGGGAGCCTTTGACGCCCTGGCGCGCTCCGTGCTGCGGGAGCTGGAAGCATTATATCCGCACATCTTCTGCGCCGTGGTGCTGGAGCGGCTGCCGGGGCCGGGGGATGAGGTTGCCCGGGACTTCTCCCACACCATCTTCCCGGAGGGGCTGGAGACCGCGCCACCGCGCTTTGCCGTCTCACGGCGCAACGAGTGGATGCTGAAACAGTCGGATTTTGTGGTGACCTACATTACCCACGGCTGGGGCGGCGCGGCCCGGTTTGCGGAGAAGGCACGGCGGCAAGGGAAAGCCATCATCCCTTTGGCGCAAGTGCCCGACCGGTCGCTTTCCGGCGAAAGTTGAAATTCCCCTTTCCTCGCGATTTATGTAATGAACACATCCACCAGCGAAGCTGGTGGTTGTCATTGTGCGGGCATAGCCCTTTGTTCCTCGCGGACGCGTGCAACGCGTAATACGGTCTGCCAGCTGCGTGGGGACTGCTACTTGCCGCCCGTAAACGGGCCACTAGACGGAATTCTCAATTGCTCTCCCATCTCGTCCTCTT
>CALVJM010000103.1 GCA_944332155.1 uncultured Bacilli bacterium | reverse complement strand
AATGGCTCCTTGCTAGGGATTACCATATCGGCTTCCCACCGATTATACACTATGCACCGAACTGGCGCACCACCTATAATATTATAACACTACAATTAAATTAAAAACAAGATGCAAAATCTGTCTTCATTAAAATAAAAAAGCCTGTGAAAAGGCCTCTATATTTTAAAACTCGAAATAACCGAGCACATTTATAAATGGTGGCTCCAGCGGGAATCGAACCAGCGACACGAGGATTTTCAGTCCTCTGCTCTACCGACTGAGCTATGAAGCCATATATTAAAACTATCATTATACTAGTAACGATAGCAATTAACTAAAATGGCGGTCCCGACGAGAATCGAACTCGCGATCTTCTGCGTGACAGGCAGACGTGATAACCGCTACACCACGGGACCATCTTGGTTGCGGGAGCTGGACTTGAACCAACGACCTTCGGGTTATGAGCCCGACGAGCTACCACTGCTCCATCCCGCGATATTAAATAGATATAAATGGCGGAGAAAGAGGGATTCGAACCCCCGCGCCGTTGCCGACCTCCCGGTTTTCAAGACCGGTCCCTTCAACCAGACTTGGGTATTTCTCCAATAAAAATGGTGCCTAAGATCGGACTTGAACCGATATGAGGGATGAACCTCGCAGGATTTTAAGTCCTGTGCGTCTACCTATTCCGCCACTCAGGCATATAAGTGCCTTTTAATTAAGACACTTAAGATTATATAATAAATTTATGATTTTGACAATACCTTTTTTACTAAAAAAGAAATATTTTTTATTTTTTTTCTAATGATTTTTTTAATATTTTAAGATTTTTTTGAAAGAATATAACCTCTGAAAACTCTAAAATTGCATAAACCATCACAAAAACACCAATGATTTTCGTAATTACTACTGCACCTTTAAATGGATTGAAAACTAAAATAATCCCCCATATTAACGAAATAATAGAAATAACAAAAACAGGCTTCCAATTACTGCTTTCATACTGTTTTAAAACCAGTGAATATTGTAATTTAATTGCACTGCTTATCACAATAATCATACCTAAAATAAATGGTACAACAGTAGCAATTGCTGTTGGGTTTAGTATCAAGACCACTCCTGCCACCATACCAATAATTCCATAGATTAAATCAACATCAAATTTTCTTACTATTTTATCGTTATCTAACACATATCTTATAAAATTAATAAAACCAATAATAATCAACACACTTCCTAGAAGGTACGAAATGCTATTAATAGTCAATTCAGGTTTTAAAAATAAAATCAGCCCAAAACAAAAGAAAATGATACTGCTTGCTAGTGTAGAATAAAGAATTTTATTAAATCTTTTCATATTTCCACCTCTTCTATATTGTACCATATAATTTATAGTTTCACATAATTTTCATGTTACTTTCATATTTTTTACTATTGATTTTACTATACTTTATATGTGGAAGGAAAAAATCTATTAATATAACATATGTAATATAATATACATAATAATACAAACATTTCTCATGCTATATACACGTAGCTCACATACTATTTATAAACACGTCATAACAAAGTTATGAAACTCCTAAAAATATATCCTTCCACTTCTTTACAAAACAACTTTTTGTTGTTTTTTTACTTTTCGAACATAAAAACACACATTTCGCGGAATTTTTGTTGAATTTTGTCGTTAACTATTATAAAATCATCATATCAACAAAAGTAGAGGGGAATGAAGTATTTTGACAAAAAAAATTAATATCATTGGTGTTGACAACAATGATAACTTTAGAAAACACGAACACAAACTCTTAGTAGAAATTCAGAAAAGTGAACCGATTGATTTTCAAATATCATTATTTGATGAATACAATCAAGACTTTTTTACTGAATTACAACATGGAGAAAATAATATTTTATTATTAGATATTATCACTAAAAAACATGACGGTATTGAAATCCTTAGAAAGATTAGAAAAACTGATAAACGAAGTTTAGCAATATTCATTAGTAGCCATGAAAAAACATATGGAAAACGAATATTAAAAGACACATTAGATATATTTACTTTTATTACTAAAGATATAAATTTTGACAATGAATTTAAAAGTAAAATTAAACTGGCATTAAAAGAAATGGAATTAAACCAATTTATTCAGGTCTGCGATAAAGATAATACTATTACATTGATACCAATAGATACCATTTTATTTATTTCTACAGAACTTAGAAAAATCAAAATCACAACGAATGATAACAAAGTATTTTATACAAATACACCGTTGCATAAATTGTTAAAACAGTTAGGAACTGATTTTGCAGCATGCCATAGAAGTTGCATCGTCAATTTAAAACATGTTCAGAGAATAGATAAAACTAATCGTGTTATCTATTTTGATAACAGTACCTCAACCAATTGTGTTTCTAGAGAAAAAATCAAACAAATTAACGAATTGGTTCCAAAAATAAATTAAAAAGATCTTCAGGATCTTTTTTTATTACAATACTACTCATAAAATATAGTTTTACTGATACAACTAAAAATATAAAAGTAATATTGTCACATTATATCAAATTAATAATTGCTTATTATTATTAACATATACTGTAATAAAATATACTGTTTATATAATTCACTTAAAAGACAATGAAAAAAGTCTTTAAAATAAAGACTTTTTAAATTCACAATGGTGTCCTGTACAGAATTCGAATCTGTGACCCTTTGATTAAAAGTCAAATGCTCTACCAGCTGAGCTAACAGGACAAATATAAATGGCTGCCTCGGCTAGATTCGAACTAGCGCATGCCACAGTCAAAGTGTGGTGCCTTACCGCTTGGCTACGAGGCAATCTAG
>CALVJM010000102.1 GCA_944332155.1 uncultured Bacilli bacterium | reverse complement strand
TTACATATTAATTATACTATAAATTTTATAAAATTAAAAGACTATTAACAAAATTTCACTTTGTCAACAGTCTGAAATAAAAGGAAGAAATTCCTTTTATTTTTATTGTGCACAAAACAAATGTTTGGTATAATGTTAGAGGTGATGGTATGGTCTTACATAAGATAAAAAAACTAAGTAATGGTAAATATCAACTAACAATTGGTAATAATCATAGGTTAATCACATATGATGAAGTGATTTTAAAATATAATTTATTGTATAAAAAAGAAATAGATTCTGAATTACTGGAGGCTATTTTTAGTGAAACAAGTTTTTATGATGTTTATAATAAAGTGGTAAAGTTTATTTCTATAAGATTACGTAGTGAAAAAGAGATAAAAAATTATTTAAAAAAATATTCTTTATCTACTAAAGAAGAAGAGGAATGTCTTCAAAAATTAAAAAATGCGGGGTTATTAAATGATGAATCGTTTGCTAAGGCTTTTATTTCTGATAAATTACACCTTACACCAATGGGATCTTATAAGATACGAGGAGAATTAGAAAAATTAGGTATTTCTTCTGATATTATTGAACAAAATATTAAACAAATAAGTGATGATGAAGTAAGAGATAAACTACATAAATTAATGATAAAAAAAATTAAAAGTAATAAAAAGTATTCACAATACGCATTACGCCAAAAATTACTCATTTATTTTCGCAATTTAGGATATTCTTCTACGATGATTGAAGAAGTTTTTGCTAATATGGATGCTTCAGATCATACCGTTTTACAAAAAGAATATGAAAAAATAGAGAGACGTTTATCTAAAAAATATGAGGGGCTGACATTAAAACAAAAAATCAAAGAGAAACTGTATCAAAAAGGTTTCTCATGGAGTGAAATTAATCAATTATTTCAAGATTAAAAGAGTCGTTTAAGACTCTTTTAGTTTTTCATAAATATCTTCTACAGGAAGTATCACTTGTTCTTCACGATAATATGGTTTTAAATGCAAATGAAAATGTTTTACTTCCTGAACATCACCATTATTTTGAATAAAAGTTAATCCATCAATTTGTAATTTTGTCTCTAATAAAGATTTTAAATATCGTGCGACATCAAAAATATGACTTAAAGTCTGATTATCAATATCAACAATATCAGTATAATGTTTTTTTGGTATAATTAAAATATGTCCATTCACATCTGGATTAATATCTAAAAAAGCTTTTACTTTTTCATCTTCATAAACAGTATAAGAAGGAATTTCTTCATTTAAAATTTTACAAAATGTACATTCCATTTTATCATCTCCAAAATTATTATAACACAACTTTTTTTCATTTAGAATCATTTCTTGACAATTACTTGGATTTTTATTATAGTATTCGTGTTTGTAGAAAAAAAGAATGAATTTCATTCTTTCGTGAATACTGCGAATATTCATTTATATATTGGCAAATAAATGAAACTTTAAACAACTTTTTTTAAATGTTTGACATATATTATAAAGAAAAGTTAATAAATAATGATAATTATCATTTCAAAAAAGAGATAGTTAGAATATAATAGAAATAGTAAAAGTGGAGGTGAAATTATGCATCGTGAAGATTTTCCATTATTAAAACAAAATATCATTTATTTTGATAACGGCGCAACAACTTTAAAACCGCAGGTAATGATAAATTCTATTGTTGATTATTATACTAATTATAGTGCAAACGCACATCGTGGTGATTATGATATTAGTATGAAAGTTGATGAAGCATATGAAAAAGCAAGGATCACTATTCAAAAATTTATTCATGCGAATAAAACAAAAGAGATTATTTTTACAAGCGGAACAACCGATTCTTTGAATCGTATTGTGTTTGGATATTTTAAACATCAATTACAACCAGGTGATGAAGTATTACTCACCGTAAGTGAACATGCATCCAATTTATTACCATGGTTTGAATTGGAGGATCAAATAGGTATAAAAGTAAAATATATTTCATTAGATGAAAACTATGAAGTGACAATAGACAATGTAAAAAAAGCCATAACGGAAAAAACCAAAGTAATTAGTTTATCACATATTACTAATGTCATAGGGGATATTCGTCCAATGAGAGAAATTGTTCAATTTGCTCATCAACATAATATTTTATGTGTAGTAGATGGAGCTCAATCTGTTCCACATTTACCTATTGATGTTCAATCTTTAGATTTTGATTTTTTAACCTTTTCTGGACATAAAATGTGTGGACCAACTGGAATAGGTATATTATATGTAAAAGAAAAGTTATTACCTGATTTAAAACCAATCACTTATGGTGGCGGAATGAATGCTAGTTTTACACCAAGTGGGGAACGATTATATCAATCTTCACCTGATTTGTATGAAGCAGGAACCCAACATATTGCAGGTGCTATTGGTTTAGGTGTAGCCGTTGATTATTTAAATCAAATAGGTATGGATAAAATTCATAAATATGAAGCAGAATTAAAAGAGTATGCAGTAAAACGCTTACACGAAATTCCACAAATTACGATATATAATGAACATAGTAAAAGTGGAATTATTTCTTTTAATTACGAAGGGATTTTCGCACAAGATTTAGCCATTTATTTAAACAAATACCACATTTGTGTAAGAGCTGGCAGTCACTGTGCAAAAATATTAAATGAAGAAATTGGTATTAAAAATACATGTCGTATTAGTTTCTATTTTTATAATACAAAAGAGGAAATTGATACGCTAGTCGAGGTTTTAAAAAACCACAACATTAAGGAAGAAATTATTTAATTTTTGTTAACAAATCAAACGTAATATACCATGGGGGGGGGTTATTGGTATTGACAATACCCTTCTTTTTTTGTACAATAAATAAAAAGAGTATAAAA
>CALVJM010000101.1 GCA_944332155.1 uncultured Bacilli bacterium | reverse complement strand
TATATTTAATGTTTGACTTAACAATGCGTATCCGATTGTTAGTCCTATTACGATTGAACACAACACTCCAATAATTACTTTTTGTTTTTGACGTGTTCTCATATAATCACCTACTTCTATTATGATACTTTTATATTCTTTTTATTCATTATACAAAAAAAGAAGGGTTATTGTCAATACCAATAACCCCCCCCCATGGCGCCGTGTATGCGATTTGTTAACAACAACGATAGCTTTATATATTCTTTATCTCGCGTTTTTTTATCATAGTATTTAAAGTAATATTCTCCATATATAACACCTTTTTCGACTTTTTGTGTAAAGAAAAAGTTCAACCTATTGATATTGTTGAACTTTCTCGATAAATTCTTGTTCTTGCCAAATTGGAATGTTTAGAGATTGTGCTTTAGTGTACTTAGAACCTGGATTAGCTCCTACAACTACAACATCAGTTTTTTTACTAACTGATCCGGTTACATTACCTCCTAAAGATTCTATAAGTGCCTTAGCGCCTTCACGCGTGGTGTGTTCTAGTGATCCAGTTAAAACAAAGGTTTTTCCTGTAAACTCTGTTTCTTCATTAATTTCTGTACCTAAATATTTCATATTTATCCCATGGTCTTTTAAGCCTTGAATAATCTCTAAATTTTTATCTTGCTTAAAATAAGTAACAATACTTTTAGCAATGACATCTCCTATATCTTTAATAGAACGTAAGGATGCAAAATCTTGTTGCATTAAATGATCTATATTTTTAAATTGTTGGGCTAATATTTTAGCTGTCTTACTTCCTACGTAACGAATACCTAATGCGAATAATAAACGCTCTAATGAACTTTCTTTACTTTGTTCAATACTATCAAGTAGATTTTGAATCTTTTTTTCACCAAAACCTTCTAATTCCATAAGTTCTTCTTTATACTGGTATAATTCATAAAAGTCTACTATATTTTTTAAATATCCCATATTATAGAAATCTTCAATAATGCGATCGCCGAAACCTTCAATGTTCATTGCATTTCTACTTACAAAGTGAATAAGTCCTTCCATTCTTTTGGCATCACAATGTTCATTGACACAATAATAAGCTGCTTCGGTTTCTTTTCTTACTAATTTTGAATGACATATTGGACACTCTGTCGTCATAACAAATGGTATTTCATCTCCGGTACGACGCTCTTCGATTACTTTTACCACTTCAGGTATAACATCACCAGCTTTTTTTATTGCGACTGTATCACCAATACGGATATCACGTTCTTTTACATAATCTTCGTTGTGTAAAGTAGTTTTAGAAATAGTACTTCCCATTAAAATAACGGGTTCTAAAATAGCATTCGGTGTAACTTGTCCAGTACGTCCAACTGTAAACTTAATGTCTTTTAATTTTGTTAGAGCAAGGGTTGCAGGAAACTTGTAAGCTGTGGCCCATTTGGGATATTTAGCTGTATATCCAAGTCTTTTTTGTCCTTCTAAATCATTTAACTTAATAACAATACCATCAATCTCATATGGTAGATCATTTCTATGTTCTGTCCAATAATTTGTAAAGTCTAACAATTCTGTCAAGTTATGTACAACTCGAATATTCGGGTTGACAACAAACCCTAATTCTTTCATAAAGTTTAAAGCTTGTTCTTGAGAGTGAATATCATATTTTTCTGGTTCTGGAATGTGATAGAGAAAAGCATCTAAATTTCGACTAGCAGCTACACTACTATCTAGTTGACGAACACTTCCTGCGGCTGCATTACGGGGATTGGCAAATGGTTCTTCTCCCTTTTGCACCCTTTTTTCATTTAAATCTTCAAAAGATTTTTTACTCATATATATTTCGCCACGTACTTCAATATCTAATGGTCTTGTAAGAGAAAGCGGAATACTTTTAATGGTTTTGACATTGTGTGTAATATCTTCTCCAGTAACACCATCTCCACGTGTAGCTCCACGAACTAACTTACCTTTTTCATATAATAATGAAACAGATAATCCATCTATTTTTAATTCTGTGACATAATTAGGATTTTTTATTTCTTTACGGATTCGTTCATCAAAGGCAACGATTTCACTCTCATTAAAGACATTACTAAGACTCATCATAGGAACTTCATGAACAATTTTATTAAATGTATCAATAACTGTACCACCAACACGACTGGTTGGTGAATCTTCACGTTTTAACTCTGGATGTTTTTCTTCTAGTTTAATTAATTCTCTCAAATATTTATCATATTCTTGATCGGTAATGGTAGGATGGTCTAATACATAGTAATTATAATTTGCTTGATTCAATATTTCAATTAGTTCATTCATACGTGTTTCTATCATGTTTATCACCTTATTTATTATATCATTTAATTAGAAAAAAGAGTAGTGTTTCTAATGCTTAAATCGTGCATATACACTACTTCCTTCAGGTTTAAATTGAGCATTCTTAGCAGCTTGAATACTATATTTGTTATTGGCATCAATATATAATTCAATATAAACTAAATGATCTAAATTTTCAAACAAATAACTTCCTACTTCGTGTAAGATTTTGGTAGCATAACCCTTGCCACGAAATTCTTTTTTTACAGCATATCTTAATTCTACAGCCGTTCCTTGTTTGAAAAAATCCATAATAAGTATTCCTACTTTAGCACTTTGTAATTGATCTTCAACAATAAAATAATATGGCTTATCAAATCCATTTTGGTAAAGTTTTGAGCGTTTAATTCTTCGAGTTCTAGATTATGAACAAGCTCTTGGTCAGTTCCTAACTGATTAATAAAATCTTTATGAGCTTGATACTCTTCATCAAATTTCACTAAGTTTAATGTTTTTAATTGAATTCTTTTTTCCATGTATATCATCCTTAAAAAAAAAAAAAAAAAGTAGATTAGAATCTACT
>CALVJM010000100.1 GCA_944332155.1 uncultured Bacilli bacterium | reverse complement strand
TTATCTTAAAAATATAATTTTTCTTCTTTTTTTCTTACTTCTTTTAAATTCAGTAAAATTTATTCTATTTTACTGTGATAGATATTCCTTGTTTTTTCAAGTCATAAAGCTCATTTGATAAAGCTATGTATAAACTATAACATTGCTGGTCACCTAAAGTAATAGTTTCTGGTAATGTCATCACATCTACATATTTTAAAGATTGTACAGGTCTAAAAAATGTAATTCTTTGATAGTTTTCTTTATTCATGATAATATTGTAAGTCGCATCCCAATACTCATTTTGTGTTTCACCAATACAATGAGGTGTTTCAAACTCATACATTTTAATCATACCTAACGATGCCCCAATAGAAAATTCTTTAGATAGAAGATATGATAAGTAGTAACACATTTGTTGGCGTTGACTAGTAATTAAAGTATTATATAATTCTATATTTTTATGATAACATTGATCACTAATCAAGCGATATTCTATTCTACCTATAGTTGTATCTAAAGAAAAGAGTTGGTTATTAACTGAAAATTTTTTTATTTGGGGATATAAAGATAAAAAATGTTTTCCAATCATTTCTCTTTTATAATCTGGCACATCAGCCATAAAATGAGAACACATTCCAATATATTCAAAAATAGCCTCTGCATCATTGATATTTCTTTCTTGTTGAACTGTTAAAAATAAATCTGGTAATTGATATAAATCGCAATAATAGGCTAAGTTATTACTTAATATGGCTTGGGTTAAATCCTCTTGTTGTTTTAAATCCTTAGGTTGATGATATTTTTGTACGATTGCATGTAAATCATGAATGATTTTGTTTTCCTTTAAGATTCTTTGTTCTTCAAGTTCTTTATGTAATAGTTGTAAATCTTTCATACTGTCCCTCTTTCTTCTTTATTATAATTTAAAACATTGATTTTTTTCAAAGAAAGACTGTTATTTATACAATATTGTAAAAAATGTCTATAAAATGTCGAATTTTGTGGTAAAATTGATATAGTAGAGGTGAGAACATGAACCATATAACGCTATTATTGATAACTTTATATTTTGTGTCTGTTCTTTTAGTAGTAACAATATTAAATTTAATTCAGGGGCGTAAGAAAAAACGTATTAAAAAAGAATTAGAAAAATTAGAATATGAAAAAAATGTTATTGATAGTGTACCTATTATATCAGAATTAGATAAAATAGAATCTTTTTCGAAAAACGAAAAAATGGAAATCGCTTATAACGAATGGAAGGATCGTTTAGAGAATATAAAAAATTCACAAATTCCTAGAATTACTGACATGTTGATAGAAGCTGATTATTCATTGTCACAAATGGATTATAAAACAACGATGTATAAAATAGCTAAACTAGAAATGGAATTATATAAAGTAAAAGCGAATTCAGACTTTTTGTTAAATGAGATTAAAGATATTACTGAAAGTGAAGAACGTAATCGTGATGTTATAACCAAGTTGAAAGTAAAATATCGTGAATTATATCAAAAATTTCAAAGCAGTAAATTAGAATATGGTGAATTTGCCGATATTATTACTTTACAATTTGAAAATATCGCCAAACGTTTCGAAGAGTTTGAAAGCACCATGGAAAAAAACGAGTACACAGAAGTGGGACCTATTATTACAGCTATTGATGAGATGTTAAAACATATGACAGTAGTGATTGACGAAGTACCATCTATTGTGTTACTTGCAACTAATATTTTACCAACTAAAATGCGTGAAGTTTGGGATCAATACCAAGCAATGATGAAAAAAGAATATCCATTAGATTATTTGAATATAGAGTATAATCTAGAAGAAGCAAATAAAAAAATAGAAGATATTCTTGAACGTTGTCGTGAATTAAATTTAGAGGATAGTTTGTTTGAACTAAAAGTATTGTTAGATTATTTTGAAAATGTCTTTAATGATTTTGATAAAGAAAAAGTAAATCGTTCAACATATGAAGAAACGAAAGAATCTTTTGTCACAAAACTTACTAAGATTAATCAATTATTAAGTGAAATATTTGGAAGTTTGGATGAACTAAAAAGTATATATAATCTTTCTAAGGACGATATTAATTTATTAAATAATATTAAGAAAGAAATGGATTCTTTAAACGAAGATTATAAAGTTTTAATGAGTCATACAGGAAATAATACTTTTGCTTATTCCAAATTAACGAGAGAAATTGAAAACTTAATGGTTCGTTTATCTTCTGTAGAAGATAAATTAGATATGTCATTAAATACTTTAGGTAGTATGAAAGAAGACGAAGTACGTGCTCGTCAACAATTAGAAGAAGTAAAAACAATTCTAAAAGATGCGAAAAATCAAATACGTGAATATAACTTACCAGTTATTCCTAAAAGTTATTTTACGGAATTAAAAGAAGCTCAAGCAGCTATTAAAGAAATAGTAAAAGAGTTAAATAAAAAGCCGATTACGATTGAAGTATTAAATACACGTGTGGATACGGCTCGTGATTTGGTATTAAAGTTATTCGCAAAAACAAAAGAAATGATGAAAACAGCTATGTTTGCCGAAATGGCTATTGTTTATGGTAACCGTTATCGTTCTACGGCAGGAGAAATCGATAAGAATTTAACTTATGCTGAAGTTTTATTCTATAAAGGTGAATATCAAAAGTCTTTAGAACTTACGATTAATTCTTTAAATCGTATTGAGCCTGGTTTATATCAAAAACTATTAGAATTTTACGGAAATAAATAAAGACTCATTTGGAGTCTTTATTTAGTATAACCTATGGTTTGGATGAAGAAAAGTTATAGTTATATATATATTTAATAAATTGGAATATATAAAGTATTCTAATTTTTTTGTTTTGGATGATAAATATAGAAATTTGATAATTAATTATTATTTTAAAATGTAAAATGTGTCGTTTGCTTCACAATTTTATTTCTGTTATAGTGCATCTGGAGGTGAAGAATGCAGAAAGAATTAAGCGCATTATCAAAGAAATATTTAAGG
>CALVJM010000099.1 GCA_944332155.1 uncultured Bacilli bacterium | reverse complement strand
CAGTTTATAATAATTTCAACTTGGACAATAACTTGCTTTTTTTCTTTGTCCATTAAATGGGGTCCAGTTCATTTTAAATAGACTTGTTTTTAATATATACTTTTTTCTTTTTTAATACTTTTGATTTTGTTTGATAATGACAATATGAATTTGCCTCTTTATTTAGATGTGCTTGATATCGATTTAATTCTTTTTGATAACGTATTAAATCTTTTTTGCTTAAATTTGAAAGTTCAATCCACATTGGTTCTAGAGGAAATATTGTGATATTCGCATTTGGAAACATATTTTTTAATTGTTTTTGAATCTTATATGGTTCTTGATGATTAGGAAAAATACCTAAAATATTTTTCTTATGCCTAAATAGTGTTTGTTGTTGTTTAGAAATGGTAGGTATAGAGTCTTTGTTTTTTATAATCTTGTGAAAAAGAATTTGATCTTTTTGCTTCCATGAATGTAGTGATTCTTTAAGTGTTGGATTTATATATTGTATAGTCGCACCTACTTGTTTTTCTATTTCTCTTCCCATAATCCATCCTGTTAATGAATCAGTAAGAATAAGATCACAATTTAAAGTATTTTGATTTTGTAAAGTAAATTCTTTTATTTTTTCTATATTCATTTGATGAATATGATATTGTTTAAATACTTCTTGTTGCTTTTGATATAATTGAATATATTTTTTTAGTACAACTTGTTGAAAAACAAAGTTACTAAGAATCATAGTTAAAATTAAAGGATGATATGGAGAGAAGGGCGCTAAGAGAAAAGCAAGACAATATTCAAGAAATAGAGTTACGGTTTTAACTTTACCAAGATATATTGTTTCTGGATTTTGATGTTTGAAGCGAGCATATAAGTTTAAACTACTAATTTCTATTTCACCTATTAAGTTTAATATGAATAAAGGATTTAATAGACAAAGCAAGACGTTACAAACTAAGGCAAATAATTTATCGGTTCCCGCATCAAATCTTTTTCCGAATTCTGAAGCTCCATTTAAATATTTAGCTGCCAAACCATCTAATTTATCAGTACAACCAATGGATGCACATAATATAGCCGTTATTAATAAATTTCCTGACTGAAAAGATAAAATCATAGGGATGACACATATTAAACGTAAGGTTGTAAAAGTATTGGTAATTATTAATCCTAAAGTTCTATTAAATTGTTTTTTCATAGTATTCCTCCATATAAAATTATATTGTACGAATTAAAAAATATATTGTCAAGTTAAAAAAAATATAAAAAAGGCATAAAAGATATTGACAAACATAAAATAATTATGTATATTATGTTTGTATGAAAAAGGAAAGCAGTGTATCCACACTCACCCGATTGCACATCGCTTTGGGTCCATGCCAAAAGAACGCTTGTTTTTTATTGTGTATTGGAAGGTGGATAGATTGTATCCACCTTTTTTAATGATATTTTTGGAGGTGTCAATTATCGCAAAGAGAGAAAAAGGGATGTTTATTAATGAACAAATCCGTGCGAAAGAAGTTATGGTGATTGGTCCAAATGGGGAACAATTGGGTGTTAAATCATTAAAAGATGCACTTACGTTGGCAGATTATTCTGGCTTTGATTTAGTTTTAATTAATCCTAATGCTACACCACAAGTGTGTAAAATTATGGATTATAATAAATATCGTTATGAAATGAAGAAAAAGCAGAAAGAAAATCGTAAGAAACAACGCGAGAAAAACCTCGAGACCAAAGAATACCAATTATCAGTTACTATTGATGTACATGATTTTGATACGCGTGTTCGTCATGCTAAAGCATACTTAATTAAAGGACATAAGATCAAAGCAAGTATTCGTTTTAAAGGAAGAGAATTAGCTCATCCAGAATTAGGACGTGATGTACTGATTCGTTTTGCTGATACATTAAGTGATGTGTCAACTGTTGAAAGCGGACCAAAGCAAGACGGACGTAATATGATAATGATGCTAAGTCCAAAAAAAGAAAAGTAATAGGAGGAAACATTTATGGCTAAAAAAGTGAAAAATAAAACACACAAGGGATTAAAAAAAGTTTCTAAAAAAACTGCAAATGGTTTTAAAATCACAAGTGCTGGTGGAAACCATAAAAGTGGTAAAAAATCAACTAAGATTACAAGAAGATATGCTAAATCTAGTACTTTGAGTAAATCAGATAATAAGAGATTAAAAGATATTTTAAGTAAATAAGTATAAGGAGGAAAAACTATGCCAAGAGTAAAAGGTGGTACGATTAGTCGTGCTCGTCATAAAAAAGTATTAAAACAAACAAAAGGTTATTTCGGAAGTAAACATAGATTATATAAAACTGCAAATGAACAATTAATGAATTCACTTGCTTATGCATATAGAGATCGTAGACAAAAGAAAAGAGATTTCAGAAAATTATGGATTACGCGTATTAATGCTGCTTGTAGAATGAACGATATTAGTTATTCTAAATTCATCAATGGATTAACAAAAGCAGGTGTAGAAGTAAACCGTAAAATGTTAGCTGAAATTGCTATTGATAGTCCAGAAAGTTTTACAGAGTTAGTAAACGTTGCTAAAGCTGCATCAGACGGAAAAACAACTACTAAAACAGTAAAAAAAGAAACTGAAACTGTAAAAGAAGAAAACCAAGATCTATCAAAATTAAAAGTTGCTGAACTTCGTGAAATGGCTAAAGATAAAGGAATCGAAGGATTCTCTACAATGAAAAAAGCTGAATTAATCGATGCTTTAAAATAATCAAGAAATTGATTATTTTTTTGTTATAAACTAGAAGTTAGAGTTCATGATATAATAGAAGTAATAAGGAAGAAAGTAGGTGTAGATATGAAAAAAGTAATCTTAAAGATTGGTGGGATGACTTGTAGTGCTTGTTCTTCTGGTTTAGAAAAATATCTAAATAAACAAAAGGGAATAAAAGAAGCCAATGTGAATCTAGTACTTTCCATTGCGACCATTCAATATGAAAATCTTACGATAAAAGAAATCGAAGAATATATTGAAGA
>CALVJM010000098.1 GCA_944332155.1 uncultured Bacilli bacterium | reverse complement strand
AATAAATTGCCCAATATAATATTATAAACAGAATTGTGCACTTTCTTTTAAAAACTGATGCATGTTCTGTCTTTTTGCCGTGGAATAATATTTCCTTGACATTTAATAATATATCATATTTTATTAAAGTTGTTAAATTTACCATGTATTTTTCCATTAAAAGGGTTGAAAAAAGTGCAATTTCTATTGAAAATACACTTTTTTTACTATTATTGTACTCAATTGTGCACTTTACTTTTTATTTAACTTTTTTATATCATCTTATAAATTAGACTTTATGATTTTTACAACTGGGCGAACTCCAGAGCCGTTATCGTACGGCACACTGTCGCCGTTCAAGTTGCCAACATAATTCACACTCCACGCACGCGTAGGATTCCAAGCATCCGCTGAATCGGTCCAATATCTAGCATGTTCATAAACATCAGTGATTTCCATTTCTGCATTCACTGCCATATTACTATAAACCCATGTTGGTAACCCTTCTATCCAATCTTCATCCGGCGTCCATTCATTATCTCCAGCAATAGCGGCTATCTCTTGTCCACTAATCAGTCTTGCTTTATATCCGTTATAATCAATGGTGTAATTATCTCCACTTCCATTTTGCCTAGTTACATTATCGGCACTTGTTAATGTTACGACTCCATTCCAACTATCTGTTGCGTTCTTTAAGTGTTTTAATGCTGTTATTGGTCCATATTTATTATCACCATATTTGCCATATTCTTCAGCATTTCCACCTGCCGCTTGATAGTCTTCTAAACTTATCCATGCGATATCGCCTGGAAGATCATGGTCTAATAATAATTCGACAGTGTCATTTGATGAACCACTTGCCTTTATGACATTCCATTTATAACAAGTTACACTCTTATCATCTAGTGTCCATGCTTCGTCACTATAACATCTTTGGCCTTTGACTGGATCAAAGTATACTTCATCTCCTACAGCATATTCTGTTTTACCACTAGCTTCTGGTACGTCTGGTCGATCATGTTGTTGTTCAGCATATTGGGTTACTGTTAAATCTAAAGTTAAGCTTTTATTTGTTTGTGGTATTGTTGTCGCATCTTCACTCCATGATACAACAAGTATAAACTTCTTTTCTTCTCCTACTCTTATTTTTTGGTTTTCTTTGAAGTTATACAATGTAAATTGAATATCGGTTGGTTCTGAAGCATTAGCTTCATCTAATCCTGTAATATCACTAATATATCCATCTAACTTACCAGTATTTTCTACTGTTATTTCGTATATTCCGGTCGCACCTGGTTTTTTCATATCAACATTTAAATCTATTTGATGGTCATTTGTAACATCTGCTTGAAGTGTTGTAATATCATGCGTTATCTTTTCAAATATACCTAGGATAACATTATCAAAATCATTGAAATTTCCACTTTCTGGAACTTGATTAACTTCTTCGATATTGGTAAATACAATATTAAAGTCAGAAGTAATACCACCTGTTCCGTTAATATTTAATTGTTGACTTAATACCGCATAACCTACAGCTAGTCCCATAATAATAGTACATAATACTCCTATCATAATTCTTTGTTTTTGTCTTGTCCTCATTTTTTACCTCCTCGTATAATATAGTTAAGATATTTTTTATCTTACTTATTCATTATACTAAAAAGAGTATATGATTGTCAATCTCATATACCCCCCCCCGTGGATGTCTGAAAAGTCTTCGAGTTTTGTTTAGACCTTATTTTTAAAAGGTTAACGAAGTTATCAAAAAGTATAAACAGTTGCGATTTGTTAATGTTTTTGTATGGTGGTTATAGTAAGAATTTTTATATCTGGTACTGATTGCAATAAAGCGACTACTTTTATCAAAGCAGTCGCTTTTATCTTTTCAGACAGTTTCCTGCCATCTAATAGTGTTTGTGTTTTTCAAACGATAAATTAGTGTTTTATAAAATAGTTAAAACGTTTCGTCATTCGATCTAAACCTAATAATTGCATCAAATCATATAAGTTTGGAGTTTGTGCTTTACTAGTTAGAGCTACTCTTAAAACAATACTAACATCAGCTACGTTTCCTTTATAAGCATCTGGATTTTCACGATAAGCCTTCATATCAGAAGCATATCCTAACTCTTCTGATAAATCTTTCATACGATTAAACCAAGTAGACTCATCGTCATTGGCATCATAATATTTTTCTAAATAAAGAGATAAAATCTTTTTAATTTCTTCTGGATCATTAATACGTCCAAATTCATATTCTACTTTTTCAGGATTGTATAATTCATCATACATATACCATGTTTGATTCTTGATATCACTATACATCACATAATCTTTACGAGGTTTCTTTCTTTCTCTTTCAATATTATATAAAGCAATCGAAAAGTCTTTATGTTTCTTTAATAATTCTTCTAATTCAGAATCATATTTAGACGCATATTCTAAGGCACTTTCATAAACTTGTGTCGCTGGTAGTTTTGAAATATAGTTACGAGAAATATTATAAAGTTTTTCTTGATCAAATAAAGAATCACTTTTACTCATTTTACTGAATTCCATTTTAAAATCATTGATATCTGCATTTGGATTTGCCTCAAACCAACGTTCAAAATTAGAATTGGCAACAGTAGCTAAATATATTTTAACAGCTTCTTTAGGAATACCTAATTGACTATAATAACTTACGGCAGCTTCTGGATCTTTACGTTTACTTAGTTTACGATGATTTCCATTCTCTAATTTAGAGATTGGTGCGACATGTGCATACTTTGGAGGCTTTACACCTAATAATTTAAATAATTCGATGTGAACAGGTAAACTAGATACCCATTCGTCACCACGAATGACATGAGTTGTGTGCATTAAATAATCATCCACCGCATGAGCAAAATGATATGTTGGTAAACCGTCTGATTTAATAATTATTGTATCAATATCATTTTCAGGCATTTCAATATTTCCTTTAACACAATCTTTAATCGTAATCTTATGATTAAAATTACCATTAGATTTAATACGGATAATATATGGAATACCAGCATTTATTTTTTCTAAAATTTGTTCTGT
>CALVJM010000097.1 GCA_944332155.1 uncultured Bacilli bacterium | reverse complement strand
TCCCAGAAGGGATTCGAACCCCTGACCCACGCCTTAGAAGGGCGTTGCTCTATCCAGCTGAGCTACTAGGACAGTTGTATAAATCTTTTTGACATCTAAGATTATACAACAAAACTCTAAATTATTCAATAGTTTTCAAAACACTTTTATAGATTTCTTCTTCTCCTACATAAAAAGCAACTTGTTCAACATCATAATTATCCTCTACTGACAAACAAATACTATAAACAACTTCTTCTAAAATCTTTTGATTTTCAATATCACTTAAAATATAATTATTAAATTCTAAATTAAGAGTATCTTCTAATTCTTCTACTGCTAATAATTTGGTATTACTATTCAAGAAACTCATTAAATTAGTATCCGCAACTGGTCCTGTTGATAATTCATTAATAATAATATTAATTTTTGAATCTTCTGAATTCATATACTTAGTTACTGGAACATAATAATAATCTTCATTATATTTATTGATATAATAAATTGTTACGTCTGTAATATCATTTAAACTAGTAAATTCATACTTTTTATTCACGCCAAAGGAACGATTTAAAGTTGCTGGTAAAGTAATATTAGTCTGTGGTAATTTGGTTAATGGTTCATCTTCTACATATATAATAATATTTTTTATTTCTTCTATAGAAGTTAAAGAGTAAACAATTGATTCTACTAGTTTTTCCTCATCTTCTTTTTTGACATCTAATAAATCTTTAGAAAAATTTATTTTTAATAAACCATCCTGATATAATAAAGAAATAATCTTCGTTCCTTCTGGTATAATTGCTTTAAATCCGTTGGGTACTTTATTTTCACCTCCACTACCGATTGTTAAAATAGAAATAATTTCTCTTACTTTCGTTTCAATATTATTTTCTTCATTTACTGCGACTAAAGTACGAGCTACATAATCATTATGATCAATTAAAAAGATTTCTGATGTGACTTGCTCATCCACATATTCCAAGGTTTCTTCAACATTTAAGGTTTCGTTTACCTGTCGTGAAGGAATAACATAAATTAAAAGTAAAGCAAATAGTGCGATTGTTGTCACCATAATTTTTTGTAAAACTTTTCTTTTTAACATGATTCCACCTCATGTTACATTGTATGAAAAAAACGCATCAGAAATGCGTCTTTTATAACGAAATTTCTCCAAGTTTTAATAATTCAACAACTGCCCCTGCACGACCATTAACACCTAATTTTTGCATAGTATTTGATATATGATTACGTACGGTTTTTTCACTAATACCTAATTTTTTTGCAATATCAGCAGTTGAATTATTTTGAATTAGTAATTCAAAAACTTCTTTTTCTCGCTTTGTTAAAATACTCCCTTTCATCATTCCCTCACTTCCTAAAGTTAGGTGGTTTATATTTGTTCATATTATTGTATGAATAACTAAAACCTTTGTGAGAGAATACGCCCAAGGAAATCCTATTTTTGATGTTTTACTGTAATATACATCTTTTTGTCATATTTACTTTGGACCGTACGCATGATTTTATTTGCCGTAGCTGCATCTAATTTTTCTGCATTTACAACAACTTGCACTTGGTCCCCATCAATTTTAACAAATGAATTATATTTAAATTCATCTTTTATTTTTGTTTCTAATTCTTCTTCTTCGCCACGCGTAATATTTAAGAGTTTCATTTTTTCAAATGCATTATTCTTTTCTTCAGTCGTGGAATCAGAATTTGTTAATATTACTTTTAATTCTTCCATTTCTTTTAACATTTCTTCATTCGCTTCTACACGGAGAGTATCTAACGCATCTACTTCTTTGACGGTAACTTCAGCTTTTTCTTCATTTTTTTCTTCTTCTTTACTTGTTTGTGCCGTATAATTATTTCCATTAGTTAACAATAATTCATTAGGCATTGTTACATAATATACACTAAGTACTAAAATTAAACTAAACAACGTAATAAACCATAAACTTTTCTTATTAATCATGTTTTTCTTATCCTCCCAGTCCATTACTATCTAATAAACTATATGATGTCATCTATAAAATATGCTTATTTTCGAACTTGACTTCTTAAAAATATAAGGTATAATAAGTGCATAGGACGGTGGAATATGAAAAATATTGAAAAGTTGTGTAACTTATATAGTTGGTTATCAATGTATCTTAATCAAATGACAGAAGAAAAATTACTAGTATTAGAAAATAAAGCTTGTGGTGAAAGAAAAGAAGATTTAGGAAAGATTCAAAAACAATTAGATACTTATAAGAATTTTGAAAAGAAATTTACGTTAGATGAAGACTTGAAATATTTAAAGGGAGAAATAAAAAAACAACTAGCTTATAAAAATCGTAAATATTTAAATACATCACAATTAAAAATAGATGTTTGTGAATTTATGTTAAAATTAGATAATCCTTTCCAAGAAGGAACCAGTATGACCAGTTTTCTTTATACCGCATATCCAAAAGTTTTAGAACGAATCGAAAAAGAACTTGTTTTCTCTTTATATTATGATTGTCAAACAGCAGATGAAGTTAATTTAATCACTTCTACCTTAAATAAAGAACCAAATAAAGTTATAACAAAAAAATTAGGAAAATAAATTCCTAATTTTTTTAATCCATTAATTCTTGTTCTAATGCTTCTAATGGTTCTTCTTTCATTAAATCAAATTCTAAATCATAATCTGTTTTACGATATTTACGCGCACCTGTTCCGGCAGGAATTAATTTTCCTAAAAGAACATTTTCTTTTAATCCTTGTAAATAATCTACTCTTCCATGAATAGCTGCATCAGTTAAGATACGTGTAGTTTCTTGGAAGGAAGCAGCAGATAAGAATGAATCTGTTTCAAGAGAAGCTTTGGTAATACCTAGTAATACTGGTTTTCCAGTAGCTGGGCGTTTACCTTGAAGAATTAATTCTTTATTTTCATCTGTAAATTCATACATATTTACCATTGTACCTGGTAAGAATAATGAATCTCCACTATTTACAATTTTGATTTTTGAAATCATACGTTTTGCCATAATTTCAACGTGTTTATCAGAAATATCAACACCTTGAGAACGGTAAACTTTTTGAA
>CALVJM010000096.1 GCA_944332155.1 uncultured Bacilli bacterium | reverse complement strand
TAAATATTAAAAGGACAAGAATTGTATGGTTCTTGTCCTTTTTGAAAATCTTATTGTTCTTAAGTTAATAACATTGGTAATTAAACTTATTTTTTTAATGAAATTTTATTTTTATACATGAAATTTTTCGCATGAGCTTGTTTAAAATAACCATAATAGCTTGCTAAAACTTGTGAATATGACTCATCTTTTCGTTTTAGCATTTTTTTTAATTTTCGTTTCACTCTTTTTTTTGTTTGATTATTCACTAATATAATAGTACGTTTATCTTTTAAAATAAATCGATATCCTAAAAAATACATGCCACGTGATAAATCATATATCTGTGTTTTTTTATTCAATGTTAATTTTAACTCTTTTAACTTTTCTTCAATACGAATTAAACACTCTTGTAAATAACTACGATCATGATGCATTAATATAAAATCATCCATATATCTTATATAACACTTTATGTGAAGTTGTTCTTTTATAAAATGATCCAATTCATTTAAATAATAAATAGCTAAAATTTGACTTGTTTCATTACCTATCGGTAATCCTTTTCCAGATGTATAGAGGGGTATCTGATATAGTTTTTTTATTAAATCTTTTTTATTAGTTACTTTTTTTAAATGTATTCGTTGAACTTCTTGTTGAATTAATAATTTAATTCGTTCATTTATATATGGATAATCAGTACTACAAATAACCTCTTTTAGTAGTTTTTGTAATCTTTTATCCTCAATATCTCGATTTAATTTTTTTAATAATATATCATGATCAATATTATAAAAATATTTACAAATATCACATTTTAATATATAAATTTTATCATAATGCAATTTTAAATAATTAATATATTTCTTCATATAAAGAATAGCTGCTTTGGTTCCCATATCTTTTCTTGTTGCCACATTCGTATTAATCAATTTAGGAGTTAAAGCCGGAAGTAATATATATTGACTAATTAAATGATTAATGATTTTATCTTGAATATTCTCACTCATAATTAAACGATATTTAGGTGTAGAAATTAAAAAGAGACTATAACAACCATGATGATATTTTTCCTGTTCTAATATATTCAAAATTTGTATCATATTACAAGAAAAAGATAATTCAAATTTCATTAATTTAGCTTTGTGTTTTGTTGTTAAGCAAATATTTTTGTATACATTATACAATTTATCTAATGATAATAAATCTTCATACACAACCATTATTTTTGATTGATGCTAGTTAATTGATAATTTTGATTATTCATCTTATAAGTATATATTTGCATCGTCCCTTTATCTAATAATGTTGGTAAATTATCTTCTGTTACGTTTCCTAACGCTTCACCATCTAAATTATATAAAACTCCACTCTCGATATAACCTGCCATTACGTCAAGTTCTAATGAAGTATCATTTGCTGTATATTCATATAATTTAGAAACATATTGTCGTATCTCACATTGATCTTTTTTACGTATAATGGTATCACCTTGTAATTGATAAACGTATCCATCAAATATAAATGAATCTATTGTACTAGGAATAAATTCTACAGGTATTATTTTTTTAGCACTCACTACATAATCTTTCTTAGATATTTTGTCTGTTAATAAATTATCTTTCTTCATTTGGTTAAATATTAAATAAACTAAAGTATCTTTACTCAGATGCTCAATAGTAGTTGTTTCTGAAACAGAAAAATAATTACAATTATTAACTTCTAACATAGAGTATAATCGTTCTACATTCTGATGAGAAATCACCTCCTCTTTAGGATTTGTTAGTGACAATATTATTAAAATAATAATTACTAAAACAACAAAAAGTAATAATAATATACTTTTTTTATATTTCATGACCTACACCTCTTTTTAAACCATACACCATTCTTTTAATTTCCATCAAAAACTTTACTACTACCTCAAATTGATGTTTACTTATAATTTTTTTGTCATAAGAAACACGTAAGTAAAAATCCAACATCGATAAAGAAACTAATAAAGCTTTTAAATACTTATCTTTAATTCGATTAGTATCATTGATATTATAAGAAAATATCAATTCAATTATTTTATAATTATTTTTTTCTATATTATGTTTTAATATCACTTCTTTATTAGGATAATTAACTAATAATTTATTAATATAATTAATTGTTTTATAAGAACTTGATAAAATCTTGAAATTATAATTCATTTAAAAATTTCCTTATTTTATCATAATTATTAAAATCTACTACTACTGCATTTTTTATTTTATTTAATAAATTATTACACATTGATTCTACTAATTGTTCATTTTGTACTTGTTTTAATATCGAAATATATTGATTATTGTCTAACTCTAAAAAAGTTTCTTCATCTTTTACATAAGAAATATGATTTTCTTTTAAACAAGCAATGACTTGGTCTAATGCATTTTCTGGAAATCCAATACGATGATGAACTATTTTATAATTTAATAACTTGTGTATGATTTCCGCATCATAATCGAATGTCACATAAAATTTACCACTTTTAATTAAAACTACTGCATCAAAATAATCTACTTTTTTTCTTTCAAAAAGTTCATGTAATTTCATATATATCCTCCAAATAGTATGGCTGAGGATCAAATAATGATCCTCACCACCAATATAGCAATAGTTTTACAAATACATCAGTAGTTATAAAACGTCTATATTATCTTTTTAGATGATTTTTTTAAATCATCAAGGAACTAACCTTGTTTCCAATCTGACGATTATTGTTTTTTACAATTACTTCCTCTGACTATGAGCCATAACTTCATAGTACACGGTTCATTAGTAAAACAATACTAATTGTAGTAGGAAATTGGGCGGACGCCGTTACCATCGTTCACATTGGTGTTCGTAAGCTCACCCGCGGACGACACGTTGAACTCATTGGCATTAAACCAGTTGTTGAAGTTGGACGGCGACAAAAACTCGGCCACTATAGAGATTAGTCCCTGTAATTCATTTTTCAAACGTGCCGGCAAAAATGATGAGTCATTTTTGCCACTGGATTTTCAAAAGAATAGTTATTCAATCACATACGGATCTTGCATCGTTCCTGTTCCGGTGAAAACAAGATTTGAAGAATTCAGATTGATAACTGGGCGG
>CALVJM010000095.1 GCA_944332155.1 uncultured Bacilli bacterium | reverse complement strand
CATACAAAACATTGTTAATGCCTAATACAAAGTACTTACAAATTCACAAAAGTTGCACTTGACATTTTAATTAAAAATAATTTTTATGGTATTAAAATTTTTCTTGTAAACAATAAGTAAACAAAAAAAGGCTTTTAATAAGCCTATTTTTCTAACAAGTGCACATTATCTAATAAAATACCTGTTCCTTCAGCTACACAAGTTAAAGGACTTTCTGCAACAAAAACAGGAACCTTTAATTCATGAGCAAGTAAACGATCAAATCCATCGATTAAAGCTCCTCCACCAGTTACTACTACACCTTTATCAATAATATCTGCTGATAATTCTGGTGGTGTTTTTTCTAATACACTTTTAGCTTCGTGCACTAATGTATATACGCTTTCACGTAAAGCTTCTTCTACCTCTTCAGAACATAATGTAATGGTATGTGGTAATCCGGTCACTAAATCACGTCCACGAACCTCCATCTTTTCGTTCTTACCATCTGGAAATACTGTACCAATTGTCATTTTAATTTCTTCGGCAGTACGATCACCAATTAATAATTTATACTTATCTTTAATATACTTTAAAATATCAGCATCGAAAGTATTACCAGCTAGTTTAATAGAAGAACTTGTTACAATACCACCTAATGATAAAATTGCGATATCTGTCGTTCCTCCACCTACATCAATAACCATATTACCACTTGGCTTAGAAATATCCATACCAGCACCGACAGCAGCAACTTTTGGTTCTTCTTCTAAAAATACTTTTTTAGCACCAGTTCGTTCAGCTGCTTCTTTAATGGCATTTTGTTCTACCTGAGTAATATTAGATGGACAACAAATTAAAATTCGTGGTCTTGAAAAGAAGCTCTTTCCATTTACTTTGCGAATGAAGTGATTCAACATGATTTCAGTGATTTCAAAGTCAGCAATTACACCATCTTTCATTGGGCGAATTGCATGTACTCTTCCGGGTGTTCTTCCCAACATTTCACGGGCTTCTGTTCCAACGGCTAATGGTTTTTTCGTTTCTGCATCGATAGCTACAACCGATGGTTCATTTAAAACGATTCCTTGCCCTTTAATATAAATTAGTACATTAGCTGTTCCTAAATCAATTCCTATATCTTTTGCGAACACTTTATCACTCTCATTTCTACATATCTAATATTATAACATATTCATCTTTATTTTTTTAGTTAAATTTCTAATTTTAAGTACTTTTTTTTCGTAGATTGTCCACCACGTAAATGACGAACTTCTTTATGGAAATTTAAAATTTGTTCTACTTTTTGAAATAAATGAAAATCAAGACTCATTAAGCGATATTTTAAATCTTTATGTACTGTACTTTTAGAAACACCAAAAATAGTTGCGAGTTCGCGAACAGTCTTTTTCGTTTTAATCATTATATCTGCTTCTTTTAAGATTCTCACTTCCATATTTTTATTCACATCAACACCCCTATACTTCAGTATATAAATAATGTTAGGGTTTCATGAATACTATTTTTTCGAAGAAAAAAGAGCAGAATGATTTGCTCCTATATTTCACTTACTAACTTATCATAATATTCTTCAGGATTTACTGTCGAACCATTAATGATTAACTCAAATAATAGATGACTTCCTAAATCAGTTGAAATATTAGAAGTTCCACTTTTTCCAATAACTTGTCCTTGTTTTATAGTGTCTCCTTTATTAACACTAGTTTCTGATAAACTCTGATAAATACTAATAATTTCATTATCATGTTTTACTTGGACAATTTTTCCTAATAATTTATCTTCTTTTACTTCTACTACTTCACCATCTAAAATAGCAATCACATCGAAATTATCTTTTCCACCATAAGCAACGCCACTATTTTGCATATATGTATTATCATGATAGATTAAAGCATTTTGTTGACTTGTTTCATCGGCTTGATAATCATAATAGCTTTTTAATACTTTTATTTCTGTATCATTATAAGGACGAATAATGGTTGGTTGTGTATTTACAACTGGTACTTCTTCTTCCATAATTGTTTTGGTTACGTATCCATAATGATCTTCATCTTTAAAAGTAGATTGTTTTAATGCATTTTCAATTAGATATGCACTACCTATAGCCACTAATGCGACAAGTCCATAAATTACTGGAATCATTTTTGGTTTTATTTTTCTATGTTTCATTTTCTTCACCTCTATTTTAATTGTGAACAAAATGAAGCTTTTTATACTTTTTTTTTAAAGTTTTTTTATTTCAACACCTTGATAATAGTGTTTAATAATTTCATCATAAGAAAATCCTTCTTTGGCCATTCCTTCCGCACCATATTGACTCATACCTACACCATGACCATATCCTTTTGTTTCAATATGTACATTCGTTCCTACTTGCTCAATGTGA
This sequence comes from uncultured Bacilli bacterium, assembly GCA_944332155.1. Classification (GTDB taxonomy): domain Bacteria; phylum Bacillota_I; class Bacilli_A; order RF39; family UBA660; genus Pelethosoma. Next base: position 773 of record CALVJM010000095.1, on the reverse strand, counting down.
AAATAAGTTGATTTTAAACCTAATTTTTGATATACATCGTTTGCGCTCATTTCTACACCATTAATCTTCACTTGTTTCATGCGACCAGTCGATGTTTGTTTTACTACTTCAACTTGTAATTGTTCTTGGTAAGGTAAACCTAGTTTTGTATAAAAATCATTTAAACTGATATCATTTTCAACTTGAAAAACAGGTGATACTTTTGCATCCCAACTAGAATCTACACTTTTTAAATATGGTCGAGAACTGGTAAATACTTCTTCGCTATTTTCTGTTTTACCAGTACTTGTGGAAAAAAAGAATGCTTCGATTACTTCACCATTATAAGCAATATATTCACCTTGTGTTTCTAAGACAGCACTTTTGATTTTATTTAAATTTTTGATATAATCACTACCCCAACGTTTTTTTAATTCTTCTTCATCTTGATAAACTTGATTAGCTACAGTATCAATCACATCATATTCTTGATTTTCATTCTTAAGCATTTTTTTTAAAGCATAACTGCGGGCAGCTACAGCTTGAGCTTTTAATGCTTCCAGCTCAAAATTTGCAGGCATTTCTCCGGCCAATACACCTACAATATAATCTTCAAAATATATTTCTTTAATTTCGCCTGTACTTTCTCTTTTTACTTTTATTTTTTCATCGTGTTGATTATATTTAAAACGAATAATTTCCTCTCGTACAAAAGAATTAACTAATGTATAAGATACAAGAATCAAAAGAATAGGAAAAATTAAAATGACAAAAAGTTTTTTCATTATATCACC
>CALVJM010000094.1 GCA_944332155.1 uncultured Bacilli bacterium | reverse complement strand
ATAATTGCTTCATGAGTATTTTCAACTATTATATAGTCATTTTCTTTTAGATGCCTACATTTCTTTTGGTTATAACTTATTTTTTCATGGGTATGTTGTACCATATTTCCAATATACATTTGGCTTTTTAAAATATTTCTAACAGTGGAATTTTTCCATATCCCACAGCCATCATTTTCAGTAACTGCTAATCCTCTAGGTTCTTTTTTATAAACAATAGGTATAGGGATCTTCTCATCAGTCAATTTTCTACATATCCTTGTAACTCCCAAACCCTCCAAAAATAATTGATATATTAATTTGACTACTTTTGATGAATCTGGATCTATAACTAATTTATGTTTATCTTCTGGATCTTTTACATATCCATAGCATGGAAAACTTCCAATATATTCTCCCTTTTCTTGTTTAACTCTAAATGAAGAACGAACTTTTTTAGAAACATCTCTTAAATACAAGTCATTAACACCTAATCTTAATCCTAACATAGAATCCCCAATATTAGAATCATACGAATCATTAATAGCAATATATCTAACATCATGCTCTAAAAAGTATTCCTCAATATATTTACCAGTTTTATACATTTCACGACCTAGTCTTGATAAATCCTTTGTAATAACGCAATTAATTTTACCCTTTTCAATATCTTCAATCATTCTATTAAATGCAGGTCTATCAAAATTACCACCAGAATAACCATCATCAACATATTCTTCTACAATTTTTAGATTATTATGTCTTGCAAATGCTTCAATTATTAATCTTTGACTTTGAATAGAAGAAGATTCATCTTTTTTTAATTCATCCTCTTTAGATAATCTCAAATATTCAGCACAATTATAGATTTTATTACCCATTACCATTTATTATCCCTCCTAATTTTTTAATGGGTTTTAAATGTCTATGCTTGAATGATAACATCATTTTTATTTTTTTGCAAATCATTTACACCACCTCCAGTAAGAATTTGTTCGTTTCTTATTTCTTCTCTATAACAATTTTCTAATATTTCTTTTAAACTCTTGCCTTTATTATCAAAAAAGAAAGTAAATTTTACTTCTTTATTATTATAATTTTTAATCATACCATCACCCATTTTAAAGGTATGATAATTAATTTTATTTAATGAATCAAAACCAAAATTAGACATTTTTGTTTCCCTTTTCTAATGTTAAATCCTTATCCAAAGGATTTTTTAAATGTATTTCAATAGTAGATTTACTATTATTGCCATTATCTATTTCCACATGAAATATTTCTTTATTAACTTTACCTTTAATAAATGTTAATTCTTTAGTATTTAGATTTTCTTTTAATTCAAAACTTGCAAAAGTACGATTATTATTTTGTTTATATTCAAATAAAGTTATTTTATCCTTTAATAAGTCTTGAATAACTTCAACGACATTATTCAATTTTGAAATTTCTTCTTCTTTAAATTTATCATAAGCTGATAATTCTTCTTTATAAAATTCCTTATTATTCCTATTTCTTAAAAGCCTATCATATTTAGTTTTAATATCTTCGACTGTAAAATATGTATAACTTAAATCTTTTAATGGATTAATAGTCCGTTTTAGTTCGCCACTTGAATAACAGGATAATTTTTTGTATATAACAGTATCTCTAAAAATAGGATAACCTATATTGGGAAATATTATTGTTTTATAATGCAAGTTTTTAACTTCGTCTGGTGTTAATAAATCACGAGCAATTAAAGAAGTAGATTTATTACCATTATAATTCAGTAAACTAATTGACTGACTTATAGAATTGGATTCTATTGTCTTCTTACCCAATCTTTTTGATATTGCCTCTGCAGTATCCATTGTATTTGTCTTCAAATATGCTAATCCTGAATTATCTAAAATAATCTGAGCTACCTCTTTGCCATAAACATTATCTAATTGTGATAAACTTTGAATAAATAAATGGTATCTTAAACCTCTAGATCTAGCAACCGATATAATTGATTCTATACTTGGCTCTATTAAAGGTGGACAATTAGAAAATTCATCACAAATCCAATCAATTTCAATAGGACATTTTTTATTGTCTTGACTATTTGCTAATTTAACAAGTTCTTTATATAACAAACCTAATATAATTGTAACCAAAGTATAATAGATTTTATCCTCATCTGGAATAATACAAAAGATAGCTGATTTTTCTTTACCTAAAACATCAAATTCAAAGTCTGATTTGTTTGTTACATTAGCAACATTAACATCATCAAAAATAGCCATTTTCTCACTAAATACACTAGTTATAGATTTATATGTATTCTCACTAGAAGATAATATTGGTATTAAACTATCTTTAGATTTACAACCATAAGGTTTTTGTTCTATGTATAATTTAAACTTTTTTGAATTTTTTTCTTCCATAGTAGAATTTTGAAACTTACGAATAGAAGTCATAGTAATTTGGTCTCGTTTGATTTTACCATCTTTATATTCTTCTAAAAAGAAACCAATTAAACCTTCGAGTAAGTTTTTAGCAGAATTATTCCAAAAAGGATCTTTACCTTGTGTTTTATCATAAGTAATCATTGACGCTAAAGAAGTAATAAGTCTATTTGTTTCAGCATAACTAGATATTGCTTTATTTTGATATTCTAATTTTAAATTATTATCATTCGTTTCATTACTCATACTTTCATATTTAATATAGTTTTCATATTCACAAATAATAGGTTCTAATATATTAATATGATTAGATAATTCTGGATGTCTAAAATCTATTGTCAAAACCTTATAGCCTTTATCGTGTAGCATTTTAGAAGTTGTATGATATATTTCACCCTTAGGATCAGTAACAAACACACTTCGTTTTATTTTAGCATTTGCTATAAAACTAATCATCGGAATAACACAGGTAACACTCTTACCAGAACCACTTGATCCTAAATAAACATAATGGGGTGTTTCTTTATCAAACCATACATGAGATATATTTTTATCATAATACACTGGAAAACCGACTTCGTAAATATTAGAGATTTTTTCTTTAGTAAAGTATTTATTTATTTCTGATTCAGTAGAAAACCTTGCTGAGCCATACTCATTATTATTTTTAATTTTATGTTTAGATATAATTGGTTCAATATACATAAAAACAATGATAAATAAAATAATAAATAGTAATAGAATTAAAAGGGATAAATTCATAATCTATCCCCTATCAATCTACTACTATAATTCATAATCCTCCTCAGAATCTAATTCTTTT
>CALVJM010000093.1 GCA_944332155.1 uncultured Bacilli bacterium | reverse complement strand
TATCACATATTTTTTATCTTTCTTCCTTTATAATATTATATAACTCATTAACGAAAAAACTTCTTAATTTAGGATCTCTATTTACTAACAAATATACTCTGTTTTTAGTTCTCGTTAAGGCAACATAAAATAATCTTCTTTCTTCAGCAAAAGCTATATCTTCTTCTATTAACTTTTCTTTGAATAATTCTAACATCCAGAAATCATGACGATCTTTTTTAGGAAAACTTTTATTTAGTCCAATAATAATGACTTCATCGGCAGTTAATCCTTTTGATTTATGAATCGTCATAGCGTCAATATCAATGTCTTCATACCCAACAAATTTAAGCTTCGTTCCCAACTCATCCTTAAATTCAGGTTCTAAATAACAAGCATCAATAATCGCATTCGTTCTTCCTAAAATTAAAATATTATGATCTTTATTTTGTTTATGAATTTTCAATATTAACCTTTTTAATACTTGATATTCTGTTAAAGGTTCAAATAAAACGAATTTAATAGGGTCTGATAAATCCTTTTGCGAGATTAATTCTTTTTTTATTTGCGTATTATTTTTCATAATAAATTCACCGCAATATTTTATTAATTCTTGACTATTACGATAAGTTTGACTGATTTTTAAAAGTTTTGCGCCCGGAAAATAATTTAAAAAATTATAAATATATTCTATCTTAGAACCTGCAAAAGAAAATATCGATTGCCAATCATCACCAACCGCTACGATTTTAGCATTAGACTTATTTAATATGTTTTTAGCAAATATATATCGCTCTTTAGATATATCTTGATATTCGTCGATAATTAAATAATCTACTTGATCATTGTGATGAATACTGTGAATATATTTATTCGCATAATAAATCATATCAGAGAAATCAAAGCCATACTCTACACTTCCAAATAAACATTTTTGATAATAAACATAAAAGTCATTTATATATTTTAATTGCTTCAAATAGATATCTTGATATTCAATATCTTGATTCTTAATAAACTTGATTATTTTTTCTCTATAATCTTTTCTATCTTCATGAGATTTAATCGCATCAATAACCTCATACATTAAATTTTCAAAAGGAAAAAATTGAGAAGATGGATATCGGTCTAATAAAGCAAAATAAATCTCTTTTTGTGTTTTAGGTTTTAACTTAAACCCCATTTTTATTAATTCATTTTTTAAGTTATTTATTAATGTTTTTGGTTCACTATATTCTAAGCTAATAAACTTATTGTGGTGTTCTTTGTGATATTGTTCTTTAAGTCTTTGTATTTCTTTATATTTTTTATTATTTAACCCAAAATATTCGATATATATATCTTCACCTGCTAGGTTCAAAGTAAAATCAGGTCTATAGGTTTTTCTCTCATTCATTAAATGAGGATAAATTTTTTCATAATCGTATTCTATATTATTAATATATAAAAAATTGGCAATAATAGCTTCACCTTTCGAACGAACTAATTCTCCTTTTATAGTATGAATGGATTCTTGATTCAAATCATGGTCGATAATATCATGAATCGTTTCATCTAAATCTTTGACTTCACTTAATTTAAATTCTTTATAAGCATTAAAATACTCATCAAAGGTTGAATACTTATCATAATTGTCTCTAAAAAAATGACCAAACACCCATTTTCGCATTACATACTCTGGCTCGAAAAGGGTAATTATTTCTTTTATTTTGTCCTTGTCTTTAAACAAATATTCTTTAAAATATTTCAAAAATATTTGTTGTCTTTTATGATCATCTACAACATAACATTTATGATTTTTAAAAATAGTTCTGGTATACATTAATCCCAAGGAATGGAAAGTGGTAACTCGTGCTGGAATTTTAAAATCATAAACTATTCTTTTTTCTAATTCTTCAGTGGCTTTTTTAGTATAACTCATTACAATTATTTTACTAGGATCAATTTTTTTAATATCCACTAAATATTTTACTTTAGATGCCATGGTTGTTGTTTTTCCACTTCCAGCTCCAGCTATAATTAAAGAATAATCTTCATCCGCAAGAATAGCTTTTATTTGTTCTTTATCTAAACAAATATTATCGTCAATTCCTTTATACATATTTTCAAAATAATCTTTATATTTTAGATAAAGTTTTTCTAAAACATCATTGTTATATTTATCTAAATCAAAATGATTTGGAATGACATCTTTATTCGTATTTAACACTTTTAAATATAATACCTTGGATATATATTCCTGATTCTTTAATTTATCTAAAAACTCTTTCATAACTACCACCTTATTTTACTTTTATCAATATAAAAACTTAAATATTATGTTTATTATTTTGTAGAGTGATTCTCTTTGTTTTTTTCATACTCATACATGATTTCAGCTCTTGTAAAGAAATTACACACACCTTCATCTTGACTAATATAACCAACAATATATTTAGGATCTAACGCCCACTCTCCGTCTACATAGCCACATAAATCATTTTCATGTCTATTTTTTATATTTAACTCTTTATCTACATATTCAGATGGTAGTGCAATAATAAAACCACCAGTTGATCCTTTATAAGATGACTTCGCAAACTCTACGGCATGTAACAGATTATTAATTGGTGAAATATTTAAATACAAAGGATTTTTACCATTACTTAAATATCCTCCAGAACTAGAATGGCCAGTTAAATACAACCCTTTTGAACAAATACTATATAAAGTATCATTTTGATGTATATCATGAGGATCTGGACAAACTACCTTACTAACTCTATGTATTCCGATTTGATATTTTTCATCATCAATTAAAGATTCAAGATAATTTCCTAAATCCTCACTCATAAACCCTTTTGCATCCCAACTATGAAGTAATTGGTAGGATGTTTCTAATGAATTTGAATCATAATCTTTCATTGAACGTTCAAGTGAACTATCAATCATTTCTTTTCCATATTTAGAATTGAATAGACTAAAGTTTTTCGTTTTCTGACTATCAGCTTGTTCTTTTTTTATTTTTTCCATGATTGATCTTATTTTCTCTAAATTTTTCGCCTTTTTTGTAAATGGTATCATACGTTTTCGCTCCCTATTATATAACTAACAAAATTATAACATAGTTTTAAGTATATTGAAAATTAATCTTATAATATGTCTAAAGACGAATAATTAACATAAAGCAAATATGTTTGGTTATATACATTATTTATATTAATTCATCACAATGTAATTACAAGATATTCTTGATAATATTTAATTAATTTAGGTTTATCACTATTCCAAATTACATTATACATTTTCTATACTAAAAACCTCCTTACATTCGTTATTTCATGTAAAGAGGAAATATTTCGTCTATTTAAAACTTTTCATTTAATAATTCAATCTTACTAATTCTTTTTAA
>CALVJM010000092.1 GCA_944332155.1 uncultured Bacilli bacterium | reverse complement strand
AAAGAAACCAAAAAAGGAAAAGAAATCTAAGAAAGCAAAAGAAACGAAAAAAGAAGATGTTATTACAGAATTAGAAACACCAACAGTAGATTCTAATATTTCAAATGAAACAACACAACTTCCAACAGATATGAATAATCAATCTGAAACTAGTTCTACTGAAGCTGGAGCAATTGATGGATTAATGGGTGCTTTTGATGTTCCTGCAAATCTTAATGCAGAGCCAGCGACTACACCTGTTGTAGAAACTCAAGATGGTACTTTAGAAACAGAAGCAGCTGTAGATCCAAACGAAGAGACTTCAGCTACTGAGCAACCAGTAAATGAAACTAGTGAAAATGCAGAACAAACAGTAGCTTCAACTGAAGAAGAAGTAGTTGAACCAGTTGAAAACGTTGATGTTGCTCAACAAAATACTAATACTGAACAAAATAATCAAGAAGATTCTGATGACATTTGGAAATTTTAAAAAATAGCAAAAGCTATTTTTTTTGAATTTAGATTATGATATAATGGTAATGCATGATAAAGGAGGAGATAAGGTGACTTTTGATAGTATTATAATATTAGCGCGTAAGCTTTTAGATGTTTTATTAGTATGGTTATTAATTTACTATGCTTTAAAACATATTCGAAAAAATGTAAAAATGGTTCTTTTATTTAAAGGGATTTTAATTATTTTATTTTTAAAGATTGTAAGTGATGTTTTTGACTTAGTAACGGTATCTTATTTATTAGATTATGTTATTATGTGGGGACCACTCGCACTAATTATAATCTTTCAACCAGAAATTCGTAATGTGTTAGAACAATTGGGAAGAAGTCAATTATTAGGTCGACATAAAGCTTTAACAGTTGATGAACGTGAGAAAATGGTTTATGAAATTATGAATGCCGTAGAATATTTAAAACGTTCTCGTATTGGAGCTTTAATGATTATCGAACGTGATAATAGTTTGAATGAATATATTGAAAAATCACGTAAGTTGTATGCTGATATTTCTAGTGAATTATTAATATCTATCTTTTTCCCTAACAATCCATTACACGATGGTGGTGTCATTATTCAAGGTGATCAAATCACCAGTGCTGGAGCTGTTTTTCCAACAAGTGATAGTGTCAAAATTAGTAAGCGTTTAGGAACGCGTCATCGTGCCGCTTTAGGGATTTCTGAACAAAGTGATTGTTTAGCTCTTATTGTGTCTGAAGAGACAGGTAGAATTTCTATTGCTGTGGGAGGAGTTTTACATTATAATTTAACATTAGATGAATTTAAAATGATGTTATTAGATGAACTTCGACCAAAAGAACAATCATATTATGAAGAAGAGGAGGAAATGGAAAATGAAAAAGCCGAAAAATAAATTTGGTATTTTCTTTCGTAACCTCTGGAAGATTATAGACCGTAAAATTATTTTACCAGTTACAAAATTAATTTTACCAATTACTGACTATTTTGAACATTTTGGAAAAAAATTAGAAGGATGGCTTTCTAAATCAACTACCTTACTATTTGTTTCTTTATTTATTGCAGTTGTTATTTTCATTATTGTAGACCAAAAAGTTTTATCATTTTCTGAAAATTCAGCTGAAATATTAAAAGAACAAAAAGTGAATGTACTTTATAATGAAGAGGCATATGTAGTAGAAGGATTGCCAGAAACAGTAGATGTCACTTTAATAGGTCGTAAAGCTGATTTATACTTTGCAAAACAATCTCCTTCTCACGAAATTACTGTAGATTTAAGTGGTTTAAAACCAGGAACACATAAAGTAAATATTAAATATAATCAAGCTTTAGCTTCTATTGAGTATAAAGTAAATCCAAGTGTAGCTACAGTTATTATTTATCCAAAAGTTTCAGAAACAAAAACTTTAACAACTGATATTTTAAATCAAGATAGTTTAGATGATACTTTAGTAATTGATAAAGTAAATATTGATAACGATAAAGTAGTCGTAAAAGGTGCAGAACATCAATTAGCAGAAGTAGCAACTGTAAAAGCGTTAGTTGATGTTAAAAAATTACCAACTCAAGAAGAAGGAACTATTACAATGAAAGATATTCCATTAAAAGCATTTGATTCTGAAGGAAAGCCATTAGATGTAGAAATCGTTCCAGAAAAAATAAATGCTGATGTTGAGATATCATCACCTAGTAAAGAAGTTCCAATTCAAGTCGTTCCAAAAGGAGAGTTAAGTTTTGGTCAAGCTATTAGTGATATTAAAATTAGTGAATCAAAAGTCCGTGTTTATGGTGATGAAGATGTATTAGCTGATTTGGAATACGTTCCTTTAGAAATTGATGTTAGTGGTTTAAAAGAAAATCACAAATATAAATTAGAACTTACAAAACCTGTTGGAGTTAAATCTATGAGTGTCAATAATGTAACAGTTGATGTTTCATTAGATAAAGCAACAAGTCGTGTTGTAAATAATGTAAAAATTGCTTCACGAAATCTTGCTGAAGGTTATAGTGTCCAGGGTGTTAGTGAATCAGATATTAAAGTGTCTGTAACTTTAAAAGGTGTTGAATCAGTTATTAATCAAATAAGTGCCGAAGATATTACTGCTTATATTGATTTAAAAGGATATGGAGAGGGAACTCATGAAGTAGAAGTACAAGTTGAGGGAACTGATCCTAAAGTAGTATATACACCGAAGACTAAGAAAGTAAGTATTACAATAGTTAAATAATAAAAATAACGGGTGACCGTTATTTTTTTGTGTCGAAATGATATAAGAAGATACCGATATTGATAAGACCAGCAATCCCCACAATAGTATAAATTACTCTAGACAGCATAGACATACTACCAAATAACATGGCAACTAAATCTAAATCAAATAATCCGATAAATCCCCAGTTTAATGCGCCAATAATAGTAAACACTAAAGCAATTTTTTGTATTGTTTCCATGATATTCTCCTTTCTAATATCATTATTAGAATAACCAAAAATTTCTATTCTATTCATTCATAATTAATCTTTTTTTGCAATATAATAAATTGAAATGAAAATGAAGAGGTGAATTTATGAAAAGAAAGATTTTGTTGTGTGCCGTTATTATTGGTAGTTTGCTAATGTGTGGTTGTGGTAAGAAAGATGAACAAGATGTTATAAAAGATTTAACCAAAAAAGTTGAGGAAACAAAAGGATATCATTTGACAGGGAATTTAGAAATAGTGAATAACGAAGATACTTATACTTACGATGTAGAAGCTTCATATGCTAAAGATGAAAATTTTAAAGTTAATTTAAAAAATAAAACAAATAATCATGAACAAATTATTTTGCGAAATAGTGAAGGTGTTTTTGTTATGACACACAAAAGTACACAACTTTTATAAATGAATAAGTTTGAGGTTATATCAATTTAATTAGTATCTTATAA
>CALVJM010000091.1 GCA_944332155.1 uncultured Bacilli bacterium | reverse complement strand
AAGATCAAGCTCGTGAGGGTTTTAGTTTACCAGAACAAAAAGAAAGATTAGAAATATTTTGTAAATTCAAAGGCTATGAGATTGTAGACTATTATACAGATGCTGGAATTAGTGCAAAACAAGGCAATTTAAGACCAGAATTTGAAAGATTAAAGGAAGATATCAAAAGTAAAAAAATAAACACTATTGTAGCCTTAAAATTAGATAGGATAACCAGAAGTATTTATGATTGGGAAAAACTAATGACATTTTTAGATGAAAATGATGCTTTTCTAGATTGTGCTAATGATGAAATAAATACTACTAATGCTAATGGTAAAATGGTATCAAGACTATTAATGAGTGTATCTCAAAACGAAATAGAAAGAACAAGTGAGAGAACTAAAATAGGTTTAGCAGGGGCGATTAAACAAGGACATATTCCCAATCAAGCCCCACTAGGATATAAACACGAAGATAAAAAATTAGTGATTGATTATTCTACTAAGGATATTGTAGAAAGAATATTTGATTTATATTACAATGGTAATTCTTATCAAACTATTTCTAATATCTTAAACAAAGAAAAAGTTTTAGGTAAGACAAATTGGAGAGATTCTACAATACTCGCTATATTAGAAAATGAACTATATAAAGGAGATTTTGTTCATGGTAAAAGAACAAAACACCCAACATATTACTCTAATGTTGTAGAACCAATTATTGATAAAGATAAATGGGAAGAATGCCAAGTACAAAAGAAAAGGAACTCAAGAAGTTATCAAAGAACATTAACTTATTTATTCTTGCAAAAATTAAAATGTCCTAAATGTGGAAGAATTTTAGGTGGTAAAGCAACAACTAAACCAAATGGAAACTCTTATTATTACTATTATTGCAACGATTGTAAGATTACAATTAAAGAGAAAATGATAGAAGAATACTTTAATAATTTTATAGATGAATTAGTTGAATATGATAGTGTTATTAATCAATTCTTCTTGCCTATGCTTAAGCAAAAATTTGATGAGCCAAAAGAACAAATTGAAAAAGAGTTAAAAAAGCAAAATGATAAATTAGAAAGAATAAGAAAAGCATATATCAATGAGGCATTTAGTTTAGAAGAATATAATGCAGAAAAGAAAATTGTTGATGATGCGATTGCAAAATTAAAAGAAGAATTAAATGATACAGAAACTAGTGAAGAATTAAACTTTACACCACAAGATATACTTCTAAAAAGAGATATTGATTATATTAACAAGGTTAAACTTGAAAAAGAATATAAAGAAAAAACGAAAACTTGGAAAGATTATACGAGAGAAGAAAAAGCAAGTTTAGTAATGTCTTATGTTGATGAAATTAAACTAGGTATGATGAACGATTATATTTATGTAGATAATATTGATTTTAGAGAATCAATTTGTAAACCTTGTAATGAATTATTTGAAATGGGTTATATTGATGTTAAAACACCTGCATTATTTGGTGATTTAGTAGGTCATTTAAGATTTAGTAATTATCTTCCAGAAGAAGAAATAGGAAAACACATAATGAGATTAAGACAATACTACGATGTGAATTTTGAAGAGGCAATCTACTATGTTGAAGATAGAGTTTTCTATTTCAATTTTATTCATGATGATAGAGCAATTATTAGAATATTCCCTATGGAAGATTATAATAAAATTGATCCAGATATCAAAATGAAAGAATATAGATATGGAATTATCTATATAAGGGGTAAAGATGAATTTCAAATGGAAGATGTAAATACTGCATTTGGCTATATTCCAGACGAATCAAATGATAGTGTTATCTATATGAAAGAACCTGTTCCTATTGAAATAGGAGTGAAACCTGTTAAAAAGGAACTACTATGTGAAGAATAAAATGCGAATAGCATTTTATAAGACTTATGTAATTTTGTTTTATTACGAAGTTTTAAAACATTATGAAATAAGTCAAAAAGGGTTCTAGGGAATCCCTAGCCCACAAGGTAATTTTGATGCTTGCGTCAAAATACCTAGGGGGTTAAATATTTTGTCAAAAACAAAATAGGCTGAAAGAAAGGATGTGATTTATATATGTCAGAACTTGCCTATTCACTACATTTGGGTAGTGATAAAAATAGAAAAAATGTATCACGAGCAAGAGCAAAAACAAATGCAAGTGGAACTACTTCATTAAGTAATAATGCAATTCAAAATGCTAGGGGTCTATCAAGAGTAGATAAACATAATTATCGTAAATATGATGATAAAGAGCACTTAATTGAAATAGTTAGAGGTACTAATTCTCTATATGATGATGTTAAGAATTTATATAAAGATGAATTTGAAGAAGCAAGATTAGAATATAACTCTAAACAAACAAGAGATAATAGAAAGATAGATGACTACTTCAAAAAGATTAGTGATAATTCTAAAAATGATTTGGCTTGTGAAATTATAATTGAACTTGGAGATAAAAAATACTGGGATACTAAAGATGATAATTTTAAGCATAAAATGTCTAATGTCTATAAGGAACAAGTAAAAGATTTAGAAAACTTAATCCCTAACTTTAAAGTAGCAAGTGCGGTTATTCATTATGATGAAACTTCTCCACATATGCATATTGTAGGTGTTCCTATAAAATACAAAAGTAAAAATGGTATGTCTAAACAAGTTGGTAAATCTGATGTTTTTACTAAAACCAAACTAATTGAATTACAAGATAAAATGAGAACACTTTGCATTGCAAGTTTTAATAAAGAATATGGTTTAAATAATATTTTAAAAACAAAGAAAAAAGGTAGAAATAAAGACATTTATGTTAAAGATATGGATGGTTATATCAAAATGCAAGAAGAAATATCTAAAAATCAAGAACGTTTAGAAAAAGCAAATATAAAATCAGAGGAATTAGATAATTTTTCAAATGAAGTCAAAGAAATAGTTGATAATTTAAAGACTACTTTAACTCACAAAGATAAGTATGTTTTAAAACAAGATGATAAAGATAAAATTGATAAATTTATTCAGCAAGTAAATACTACAAATGATGAATATAAGAAAATGCAAAAATTATCAGTAACACTTAATAATGTTGATACTGAACTACAAGAAAATAAAGAAAAGATAAAAATACTAACTGAAAACAATAATGCTTTAAACATTAAAATTAAATCATTAGAAGAAAAGATTGATAAACAAGAAGATGAAATAGATGATTTAAAAGAAGAAAATTCTAAATTAAAACAGACAATAAATTATTTTGAAAATTTATTTAGTAAATTAGTAAGTTTTATCAAAAAAAGAATTTTTGGAAAAGAAAAGGATCGAGAAGATTATATGCATTTTTCCAAAGAACTTTATGAGCATGGAATATTTAGTGATGAAACAATAGAAGATATCAGAAAAGATTATATTTATTCAAAAGACCATAGTAACAACAAAGAAAAAGATGATTACGATATAAGTGTGTAATTGTCTTTTGAGACTTTCGAAAAAGTTGTGTAAATAGAATAAAACCTTCCGATATGATAAAATAAGAAAAGGAAGGTTTTGTTATG
>CALVJM010000090.1 GCA_944332155.1 uncultured Bacilli bacterium | reverse complement strand
AGTTCCTAGAATACTAGAGCTTCTTAAGACTTCTTCCAACTCTTTTATACATTCATTAATAAAGCGACTACTTTTATTAAAGCAGTCGCTTTTCTTTTTTCGGACAGTCTCCCCCCATGGCGTGTTGTATGCGATTTGTTAACATTTAATCACTATCGTGATTTTCTTCTGTTAACGCATTGCTAATGCGTATAAATTCTTCTAATGAAATATTTTCGGCGCGAACAGTCAAATCATGTCCGTATTGTTTTAGTACATTTTCTATTATATTTAAATTGTATTGTTTTAAATTGTTACGCAATGTTTTTCTTTTTTGTTTAAAACTATCACGTACTAATTGAAAAAAATGCTTTTCTGATTTTGCTTTTAACGGTTGTTCTTTTTTGGTAAATTGAACTACAATACTATCTACATTAGGTTTTGGTAGAAAAACATTTTTACTAACATCTATTATTTTTTTGATATCAAAATAATAATCAAGAAATACCGTTAATGATCCATATTCTTTAGACCCAGGTGTTGCTTTAAACCGATTTCCCACTTCTTTTTGAACCATAACCACAATTTTTTCAACCGGAATATGGTCCTCAATAAGTTTTACGATAATAGGTGTAGTTATATAATATGGTAAATTGGCCACAACATACAATTTATTATAATCATATTTTTTTAGAATATCCATCACATTACTTTTTAAAAAATCTTGATAAATTACTTCTACATTGGCACAACTTGTAAGTGTTTCTTCTAATATAGGTTGTAATTTTTTATCAATTTCATAGCAAACTACATCTTTAGCATACTCGCTTAATTTATAAGTTAATGATCCAGCACCTGGTCCAATTTCTAGCACTAAAGTATTTTTATCAACATCTGCTTTTCTGATAATATTGGTGATTACATTTTCATCAATGATAAAATTTTGACCAAAGTTCTTTTTGAAATTAAAACCGTATTTTTCTAATAATTCTTTCATTTTCGTTGGGGAATAATTCATCTTTTTACTCCTATCTTATTTAATCTTTTTTAATAATAATTTAATAGTTTCCTTCTTCTTTATATAGTCTTCAAAGACTTTATCTGTAATTTTTGTCTCTAATTTCTGACATAAAACATCTAAGTCATTTTTAAAACTATCAGAACTGTTTTTTTGGGAATAATCATAGATATATTTTACAGCTTCCATATTTTCTAGGGATAATTATCTTTGGATTAAACAATTATAAACCTCCCCTAATTGATATGTTTATAATTCGTATCCACAAGAAGCAATAGCTTTTTTCGCAAAAACTTTTTTTCCTGTGATATGTTCATAATATTCTCCATTCTTTTCTACTAAAAGAAGATAATTTATTTTACTATATTTTTTATAAATTATCGGAATAAAATCTATATCATTTACTAAATCTTCCTGATTTTTTGGTAATTCATTGTTTTTCATACATGTAATGCTAATATCTTTTTATATTTATAAATTAATAAATTGGAAATGTGGCTTAAAATAATCTCGTAATCAACATTTTGTTCTAATGATAAACAATCAAGAGAAGCTTCATATATTTTGGGAAAAGTTTCAACAGATTTTAATTTATTCTGTTTGAACATATCGATTACTCCTTGATATTATTATATATTTTTATTAGAAAAAGTCAATTAAAAATGAGGTTTACCACCCCCATCTTTGTACGCTGAATTTAACATGACTTCCTGAAGTATTACCAGCACGAGCGGCTGCACTACTTCCATAAGCAAGATCTATCCATACAGTTCCTTTTTTCCAGGCATTTACCATAGAAGCACCACTATCTAAAACAACTGCATAATAAGGTTCTACTTTACCATTATCAATTTGAATAATAGTTCCGCAAGGAAATTTTTCACGAGCTGCCGATAAAATACGAACTTCACCATATTGATAATCATTATAATAAATACCATCGTATTTTAAACTATGTTTTTTTCCTTCTCTGGTGTAACAAGCCACATTTCCCACTTTACTACATCCAGCACAATCTGGACCATAAGCAGAAAGCTTTCCAACATATTCTCCTTGATCTCCTGTACCTTGTTCAACTACTTCAGGTACCATCTCTCTTAGTACTTTTTGATTATTATTTTCATCTACATAAACTACTCCATCTATACCAGGGGTAATAACCTTTGATAGATTTGAAGGAAGTTTTGCATTGTAATTAATCTGAGTTGTATGTTGAATGATTTTATTATTAGCGTTTAAACTTTTATTAATTACAGTATTTGTGACATTCAAAGTCGTTGTATTAACACTAAAAGAATTAAATAACGAAACCATTGAGACAAATAGTATACGAACGAGTTTACTTAATAGTTCAAGTAAATAAATGTTCATACCTGCACCTCGCTTTACTTCAGAATAACTGTTTTCATTTTAACATAGTTATAACTTCAAGTCAAATTGGGAAATACTGGTATAAACCGTTGTTTTTAAAACATTTTCCAAAGTTGTATGCTTAATTTCTGCAACCTTTTTAGCAACATAATAAATATTATATGGTTCATTTTTATGTCCACGATATGGTTCTGGCGTTAAATATGGACTATCTGTTTCTAATACTAAATCTTCCAAATCTAATATATCAACTGTCTCTTGTAAACGACGTCCATTCTTAAACGTTAATACCCCACCTATACCAAACTTGATATTAAATTCTTTAAAGCGAATGGCCATCTCTTTACTATAACCATAACAATGTAAAATAGCTTTAGAGTCTCCTAAATATTTTTTTAAAATCTGATATGTATCTTCTGCAGCATCGCGACTATGAATAACAATCGTTTTGTGATACTTCTGAGCTAATTTAATTTGTTTTATAAATAAAGCCTTTTGTTTGTCTTTATCTATATCATCATAGTGATAATCTAAACCAATTTCACCTAGACCAACAATTTTATCATTCAATAGATTTTTTTCTATATAATCTAAATCTGTTTGGGTATAATTTGAGGCACATTCAGGATGTAAGCCGATAGTACCAAATATATTATGATAATTCTCAATTAAATTCATAACATTTTTATTTCCTTTTGGTGTCGCTCCTGAAGCAATCATATAATTCCCATCCATATGATGAATAACATCTTCAATATTATCGTAATCTTCTCTATCTAGATGACAATGTGTATCTATCATCATAGTTATCCCTCCAAAATATATATTTAAACAAAAAAATTATATCACATTTAGGATATAATTTCTAACGATGTTTTTCCAAGATAGAATTTGATTTACTGTGTTTACGAAGATAAATAAATTTGCATAAACAAACAACAATAAATATTAAATAAAGCCCATCATACCAATTGTATGAAATCATCAAACTTCCCGATACTAATAAAGCGATTAAAACAAATACAAGTACTACAGACCACATATTATTTTCTTTATCCACGTTAATCTCTCCTCATGATTCTGTGTACTGCTACTCTTTCACTATAACATGATTTCTTGGGAAATAGTTGATTTTTCTATCGTTTTTTTTCGACATTTTACATAAATAGACAAAAAAATAGAGGAATTCCAATGTTATTAACTTAAGAAAAGATAGATTTAAAAAATCTGTCTTTTTTGGTACAATTAAATTGAATAAAAAGGTG
>CALVJM010000089.1 GCA_944332155.1 uncultured Bacilli bacterium | reverse complement strand
TTTTGTTTTTTTATCTTATTTTTTTCAAAACAATGGAATTTAACTTTTCAAAGTGGAATTTACTTTTTCATTTAAGCTTTTTTACTATTTTAAACAAGCTTTACAAAAAATTTGATACTCTCTTTCTGGATATTTTATTTTACGACTATCCTGAATGTGGGCGACTACACGTGTGGTACCTAGACGATGCTTACGATATAAACTAGTTTCTTCTGGAATTAATTCATGGTATAAAATATAAGCTTTTTCAATTAGTTTAGGTTGATTTAATAACTTTGATATTTCAATCATTTCAAAAACATGTTCTTTATGAGTTTGCAAGTATCCTCTTTCAATTTTAGCAAGTTCGATATCTAAAACATGATTTAAAAAGGCACTAACTCGACCAGAAAATGATTTTTGCAAAGTAAACTTAACACATGGTTCAGAAACAATACGTTGAAAATAATCACTGCGATTAGATTCTTTGAAAAAATCAACTAATTCTTGGTATATTTTGTGATATAAATCCTGGTCATTGTCCGTCATTTTATCCCATTCGTAATGTTTAAATCGACAAATAAGTTCCAACAACTCACTACAATATGCGAAACGACCATTATCTACAACAAAAAAAGGTTCCTCTACATACTCTAAATTATTATAATAGGTCTTAAATAACTCTTTATTTTGCTTTAATGTTTCCATTCCAAACACTTCAATATATTCTTTAAAACGATCACTAAGCTCATATTCCAAACGATTGCGCTTACTAATCCATTCGTCATAATCTGGATATTTCATAATATCTAAAAAACGTTTAGATGTCATAAATTGTTGAAATCCAGTTAAAGACTGAAACAATAAATTTTGTGTAAACAATTCTGCGTTCTTTTCTGATAATTGTTGTAATACTTTTCGTTTATGGTATATATTTTCATTAATATCTTTTTGTAAAGCAACTAATGTGTTTGTCAATGTCACACCATTGCCTAAATAATCATAAATACGCTCTTTAAACATTCTTAAAGCTTCATTTAATTCAGCTTGAGTTGGAGTTGCATTCGCATCAATTAATGTCTCACGAAGACCTTTGCTATCTGTCCATATATAATTTAAAGTCTCATCTTCTAATAGGCCATAACGCAAATCGTGATTTAATTTCATGGCTAAAGTATGATCTATTTGATAAGCCTTACAAAATTCATTTAATTCACTTAATTTAATATCACTTATTTTCCCCATAATTCGACTCCTTTCGCCATCTAATATTATTATAATACAAATATGAAAGAAAAGAAACCATTTTCATTTTTGTTAATTTAAATTTGAAGTGCAACACTTTTCAATTTGCAAAAAGACATGTGAATCTGTAAAATATCTTTCGTCACAAATGAAAGGAGATTCACATGTCTATGAAAAATAATACAGTAAATTTAGAAAAAAAGCAATACCATCATTTAACTTATGATGAAAGACCTAAAATTTAATTTACTATATAATATTATCTATTCATTTTATAAAATGAATAGATAATTTGCGATTGAGTTTAGGCAAATTATATCAAGGGTTTTAGATCCACTTCTATGACGGCCTAGCTCTTTCTTTTTATTTTTCTAGTTTAAGAATGTGAGGAGTTATTTTTATATTATCCTATATAACAAGCGTGATGAGAAAATATGAAGATAAAAGAGCCCAATCGCGTGAAAGGGAGTATGTTTTATGAAAACAGTTTTAGCTATTGATGTAGCTAAAGGTAAAAGTATGGTTTCTTTAATAACTGATTGTGGTGAAGTTTTAATTGAACCATACGAAATTAATCATTCAAAAAATGATTTTTATAATCTTAATCAAAAAATTTCTAAATTTAATTTAGATGATATTTCTGTAATAATGGAATCAACTGGTATTTATCATAGACCCGTTGAAAGATTTTTTTTAAAAAATAATTTTAAAGTTTATACTATCAATGCGTTATATTCTAAAATGTATAAAAGAAATTTAAGAAAAACAAAAACTGACAAATTAGATTGTATTTCATTATCTGAATTATTTTTCGCAACTGATTTTAAACAATATATTAAGCCGGATGATTTATATTTAAATATGAATGCATTATCTAGACAATATTTTGCTTTATCTGAACTTAATACTAATCTTAAAAATAGATATAAAAATTTAGTTTATCTTTGTTTTCCAGAGTATGATTTGTTATTTAAAAACCAAACTATTTACAGTAATATTGCTTTAAATTTTATTAGTAAATATCCTCATGCAGAAATTATTACAAACACTAGAATTGATTGTCTTCAAAATTTCTTCAAACAAGCTAAATATGGTAGATGGAAATCTAAACCTATTAAAATAAAAGAATTAGCTAAACAATCTTATCCATCAGTTTCTAAAAATGATGAAATTGTTTCTAACTTATCTAGCATTTCAAAATTAATTTATAATTATGAAAAAGAAATTAATGAATTAAAAATTAAATTAATAGATTATGCTAAACAATCAAACTACTTTAATAAAATTAATTCTATATTTGGCATTGGTGATTTTACTACTGCTTTAATTATTGCTGAACTTGGTGATATTAATAGATTTAATAATATTAAAGAATTAACGGCTTATTGTGGTCTTGATTCATCTATTAAACAATCAGGTAAATCTATTAATATACATGGTCCAATTTCTAAATCCGGAAACAAATATATGAGAAAAATATTGTTCATGACCATTTTAAATATTACAAGGTTGTCTGCTAAGTGTCATGTAGAAAATGATATTGAAAGTTATTACAGAAAAAAACGTAATGAAGGAAAACATCATTACGTTGCAACAATTGCTTGCACAACCAAACTATTACGACAAATTTTAGCTTTATGTAAGCAATTAGAAATTAAGTAGTTTCCACATAACTACTGTTATATTATACACTAATAAAACACATTATTTACTATTTTTTAAAAATTAATAAATTTCGTGTCTTTTCGTCATGCATTAATATAGCATAAAATTTTATTATTGACAAATCTTAGAATGTCATAAATAAAAGGGAATTTTAAATCCCCTAATATAGATATTATTAAAATTTCCAGGTTCGATAATCACTTAATTTAAAATTATCATTATAATTCATTTTCACATTAAATTCTTTAATATATTTTTCAATTTCTTCTTTTGAAATATATGATTCCTCAACTGCCATATTATTAGAAAAAATAATTTCTTTTACACCACTTATAAAAGGCATTCTATCATATATGTATACAATATCAGCCATGTAAGAAATATTATTATCATATTGCTGTGCTTTTTTTAATGAGTAATTTTCTTCAATTTTTTCGATTAAAATAGAACAATCACCGCCATCCCAATAATCATCTTTGTAATTTTTAAGACGTAATACTGGAAAATTACTTTCTAATTGCTTATATTCTAATTCAATTACGGCATAATAATTTGTGTTATTTAATTTTATTTTTTTTAATATTTTCATTTTATCTCCTAATTATTAATTCATTTTATCTAAAAAAATTTAAAAGTCAATTCAATATTTAAAATTTGCAGATATAAAATCACTTTTATTAATTATATCACGTATAATGTAGATTAGTAAATGAGTAAGTTTGAAACTTATTTAATTTCCTAAAATTTAATTTGAATTTCCGTTTTTAATTAAAAAGCTGAAATAAGTCTTGTTATAATATATTTTGTGTT
>CALVJM010000088.1 GCA_944332155.1 uncultured Bacilli bacterium | reverse complement strand
ATTGTGGATCGTGAACGTGAAATAGAAGCCTTTATACCAGAAGAGTATTGGAGTGTAACGGCTCATTTTAAAGAATTTGATGCCGATTTAGCTACTTATAATCATAAAAAATTAGAGATTCATAATGAAGTTGAAGTTAATGAAGTTATGGAAAAACTAGGGAATGCTTTTACAATTGAAAAAGTGGATAAGAAAACAAAAAATAAAAAATCAAAAGCCCCTTTTACTACTAGTACATTACAACAACTTGCTTCAAATAAACTTAATATGAGTGCGAAAAAGACTATGACCATCGCCCAAAAATTATATGAAGGTATTGAATTAGAGGATGAAACAGTCGGTCTTATTACGTATATGCGTACTGATTCCATTCGTTTAAGTGATGAGTTTATAAAAAATACATATGGATTTATTAAAGCTAAATATGGAGAAGATTATATTGGGTATGCAAAACAGGCTAAGAAAAAAGATAATGTCCAAGATGCTCATGAAGGTATTCGTCCAACTAGTATCAATCGTACACCAGAAAGTGTTCGCCCTTATTTAAGTGATGATGAGTTTAAATTATATCGAATGATTTATTATCGTGCTTTAGCTTCATTAATGGCTGATGCTAAAACAGATAATACAAGTGTTACTTTGGATAATAACAATTATCAATTTAAAGCTAGTGGGCAAGTTATTATTTTTGATGGATATTTAAAAGTATATAGTGATTATGAAGATACTAAAGAAAGTATTCTTCCACCATTAGATACTTATCAATCTAAGATTCTTGTTTCCAATAGTATTACTAATGAACAACATTTTACATCACCACCAGCTCGTTATACCGAAGCAAAACTCATTAAAGAAATGGAAGAGTTAGGAATTGGCCGACCTAGTACATATGCGAAAACTATTGATAATATTAGAACTAGACATTATGTAGAAATGGTAGATAAAAAGTTTAAACCAACTCCAACGGGAATTGAAGTTACTGATAAATTACAACAGTTCTTTAGTCATTTAATTAATGTAGAATATACCGCAAACATGGAACATGATTTGGATGAAATAAGTGAAGGAAAAGAAGTTTGGTCTGATGTTGTAGAAGAATTCTTTAATGAATTTGAACCAGCAGTCGAAAAAGCTTTCTCAGAAATGGAAAAGAAAGAACCAGAAAAAACTGGAGAAAAATGTCCAGAATGTGGAAGTGATTTAGTCAAACGTCATGGACGTTATGGAGAATTTGTCGCATGTAGTAACTATCCAGAATGTAAATATGTGAAAGCAGAAAAGAAAGAAGAAATTGTTATTTGTGACTGTCCTAATTGTGATGGTAAAATTATCGAACGTAAAACGAAACGTGGAAAAATATTCTATGGCTGCAATCATTTTCCAAAATGTAAAACAGCATACTGGGATAAGCCAACAGGTGAAAAATGTCCAGAATGTGGTGATATGTTAGTAGAAAAGAAAGATAAAATTAAATGTAATAGCTGTGACTATGAAAAATAATAATACATAAAAAGTTTACAAAAATTAACAATTATTATAAAAATAGTAGAACATTTAATTCGAGTTTTGCAAAAAAATGTTTTAAACTTATATAATGAAGATTATTCTTTGATCAAAATTCATTCACATATTGAAGGATGTATCAAGGCTGCATAACCTAATATATCGAAATTTAATTGTATTATTCTATTTCAGATAATGAAAAAGTAATCCATACTTTAGCAGATTATACATTGACAACTTTGATTTTAGAAAAAAGCAGGAAACCTGCTTTTTTGTCGTTTGAAGAGATGTTTTACATAAATGGTGATTTATGGTAAAATAAAATAGAAAGTAAGGTAGGTGATATCATGTCAGAATCACAAATAGAGATGGAACAATTTTTACAAGAAATGAAAGTCTTGTATGAAAAAGAACCACAACATTTCAATACAACAACGATTTATCGTAAGCTAATTCAATTAGGTGTCTATGCAAATGAACTTCATACAACAACAAGACAATGGTATCCTATTTGGGAAGCAACTTTTCAAAAGTGTACCCATCTTGATTTATTTAATACTACGTTAGATAGTAAGTTTTTTCAAATACGAAATATTGATACTTCTAATAAATTACCTACTGAACAATTTATTAAGCTTTATTTACCAGTTCATCGTAGTCATTTTAATCAATGTGTACAACGTTTATTTCTTTTTTTAGATCAACAAATAATGTATCACGATTCTAAAATTAGGAAAACAATCGCAAATGATGCGATTGTAGTACGTGTTACAAATACACATGATGTGGATAAAATAACCAATTTTATTCAAAATGATTCTCTCTTTAAGTCTGGTTTGATTAAACCGAATCCTTTTACTATGAACAATGGTGTATTTTCAATTACAAAAGACGGACATTTATCTTATAATTCCGTTGTATCCGCATATATTGAGGACTACATAAAACAAGAAACAGAAACCGTTACGTTATCACGTTTTTACCAGTATTTAAATCTTCTATATAAAAAGACTTTTATTGAAGGGTATGATTTATCTATTACAGCTTATCTACAACATTTAGACTATAATTTTTCAGAAGAAGAAGATTATTATAAAAAAGTATATGATTGTAAATATATTACTGAAATATTATTGAAAGTAGTATCCGGAAACCAACTTTATCAAGAGGATTTTTTACCTATATATCAAAATTCATGTAAAGAGGGAGATATTGATTGTCTTCGAAAATTTTATCGTACAAAAGAAGCAAGTTATCATGAAGCTACTTATTATTTAAGTATGTGTATTGAACAAAATATTAAGTTACAAGGATTAAAAAATACAATGAACGCTTTAAAAATGTATATCGAAGAACAAAATCCTAATGGTTTTACTAAAAAAGAAAACATTCGAAACACATTGTTAACACATGTACCAATATCTATTTTATCTTTTATTTTGGATGGTTTAACACCGGAGGATTATGTAATGAAAGAGGCTTATAATTTGGGTCTTATGAAAGAAGAGGTACAAGTAGATGATATAGATGTTTTTATGGATGACTTAATTAAAGGACTGATTTTAACTTATGAAAAATACTTAAATAAAATCGATTGCAAAGTTGCACATGAAAAGATTATTGAAGCGGTTCTTTTAATTCAAAAAGAAGACTTCTCATATATTACCAAAGATAAGCAGGTACGAAAGAAATTAATGTTGTCTAGTAAAAAAGTGGATTTGAAATATTTAGATAAAATTATTTATCAATATCTATTAGAAGCAACAATCGACGTAGAACGAGAAGAAGATACGATGAATGAATTCGCAACTTTTATTGAGGATTTGTATAGAGAGAGGGTTTATCCTTTATCGGGGGTTTAATTTGTAAATCGCAAATACCTATACATGGTTGGAGTCTGTATAAAAAG
The DNA here is from genome assembly GCA_944332155.1 of uncultured Bacilli bacterium. GTDB lineage: Bacteria > Bacillota_I > Bacilli_A > RF39 > UBA660 > Pelethosoma. The sequence goes on along the minus strand of CALVJM010000088.1, from coordinate 383 downwards.
ATAAAAGCGACTGCTTTGATAAAAGTAGTGGCTTTATTGCAATCAGTACCAGACATAAAAATTCTTACTATAACCACCATACTAAAACGGTAACAAATCGCAACTATTTATACTTTTTGATGACTCCATCAACTTTTTAAAACAAAGGCTGAACTAATTTTTGTAACTTTTCAGATATCCACGGGGGGGAGACTGTCCGAAAAAAGAAAAGCGACTGCTTTGATAAAAGTAGTCGCTTTATTAATGAATGTATAAAAGAGTTGGAAGAAGTCTTAAGAAGCTCTAGTATTCTAGGAACTCCTAAGATGGATTGTCAACATTTTTTTAGACAATTTTTATAAGGACAATTGTAAACGGTATTGTACTGGCGTTTGATAATCTAA
>CALVJM010000087.1 GCA_944332155.1 uncultured Bacilli bacterium | reverse complement strand
AAACTCATGTTATCTAATGGTGCTTACTTCCCTGCTTATAATGTTCAAGCTTCTGTTGCTTCTACTCATTTGGTAGGTGGTTTTTCCGTTTCTAATCATCCTGCAGATACAGGTTCTCTTCTCTCTACAACAAGTAAAATAAAGGAAGATCATGATATAGATATTGTTAGTGTAGGCACTGACAAAGGTTATTTTGATCGCATTGATATGATGAATTGTCTTTTAAATGGAATTATTCCTAATGTTACTTTACCTCGTAATCAAAAAGAGTTTCTTCTTGAAACAACTTACATTCCTAATGTAATATCTAATGAAGAAAAAGATTCTTTAAAATCTGAAATGCTTTCTAAATGTCTACACGCCGGTATAATTCCTACTGCCTATAAAAATTCTATTACTCATATTGAAATTGTTGAGAAAAAAGAAGCTGTTGAAGGTGACGAAATTCCATTTACTCCTGATGATCTTAGAGATTTTGCGATGAAGAATCGTTGTTTTACTAGAGATATTTCTACCAACACTGTATATTGTCCAGCTGGTGAAATTTTAAGAGTTAAGAGTCAAAGTAAAACAGAAGATAAAATTCATTTTGCCAACAAATTAGCTTGTAAGAATTGTAAACACAAATGTACCTCTTGTCCTTTTAAGAGAGTTACTTTCAAGAAAAATCAAACGATATCTATTCCAAAAGATTCCCCTCTAACAATTACTCGAGATAACAAAACCAGGAAATACCAAATGGTTAAAAAAGTCTACATTCATTTTATTCCAAATGAAAAACAAGTAAAAGAGCGAATGGGACTTAGTGAACATCCTCATGGCTCTATGAAAAGGAATGATGATGCCTCTTATTTTTTACTAAAAGGTCTAAACAAGGTAGAAATCGAAACTGCCTTATATTATAGTGCCTTTAACTTAAGAAGAGTCATCAAAATCTTAGGAGTTCCTAGAATACTAGAGCTTCTTAAGACTTCTTCCAACTCTTTTATACATTCATTAATAAAGCGACTACTTTTATCAAAGCAGTCGCTTTTCTTTTTTCGGACAGCCTACACCATATATAGATGTTAGCAAAAAATACTAATTAAAATGAATCTACATTGATACGAACACGTTTGTTTTCATCCATATAAGAAGCAGCTTGAACAAGAGTACGAATAGCATAGATGTTTTTACCACCACGGCCTACTACTCTCCCCATGTCATCTTTATCAACTAATACTTGAATGTCAATTAAATCATCTTCGTCATCAAACTGTTTTACAGAAACCATTTCAGGATCTTTAACTAAACTCTTTACTAAATATTCTGTAAATTCTACAAGCTTCATTATTTTCCTTGTCTTTCTTCATGGAATTTTTTCATAATTCCTTGCTTCTTTAATAAGTCTCTTACAGTATCTGTAGGTTCAGCACCATTTCTTAACCATTTTAATGCGATTTCTTCATCGATTTTTACTTCAGCAGGTTGTGTAATTGGATTATAAGTTCCTACTAATTCGATAAATTTACCATCACGTGGTGAACGTGCATCAGCAGCTACAACACGATAAAATGGTCTTTTTTTGGCACCCATTCTTTTTAATCTTAATTTTACTGCCATAATTTCTCCTCCTTTTTGACTATAGATAGTTTAACATAAAAAAAGTAAGGTGTCAACACTTTTGGGTTGACACCTAATTATATGTAGTTTTCATCCACATTTTCATCGATTTCTTTTAAATCTTGTTCTGTAACTTCATCTTCTACTTCTTCCCATGGTTCTTCTTCTTCTTCAACTGCTATTTTAACTTTTGTTTCACCAACAATTTCTACACCTAATTCTTTTTCTACATCAAAATTAATCGTTCCATTATCTCCAATATTTACTTTTGTACAATTTGGTTGACTAAGGGTACGAACAATAATATCCGTATCTCCACTTAAATCGGCTTCATCTTTTGTTTTTATGTTGAATAGTTCACTGTAATCAATGGTCTTACTAACAACCGTGGTCTTACTATCACCATCGTAAGAATACCAAATATTGACATCATAAGATCCATTTACACCAATTTTAGATCCAGACTTAAAGCCTTGAAATTTATGGTTAATAATCCAACATCCAAGTACCGTTGTGGGTTGATGCTCTACATCAATAGAATAATTATTCTTAAAGTATTTTTTCCCTTTGCCAACCACAGCTTTTGTTACAATTTCTTTAAATATGGCCATATTCTTCACCCCTCACTTTAATGTATGCGAGTGACTATAAAAATGTACTAAAAAAAGTAATTTTTCATTACTTTTTATCATATAAATAACCCTTTATTTAATATTAGTTATATTATACATTCATATACTCTTGAGCTAATTCTCCATCCATACTCCAAGTCTTTATATCAGTAATATGTACATTAACAATCTTACCAATATAGTCTTTAGGAGCTTTAACATTTACCAATTTCATTGTATCAGTATACCCCATTAAATGATCTTCGCTTTTTTCACTAATTCCTTCCAGTAAAACAGGAACTATTTTATCTTTATATTGTTCATTTGCCTCCCTAGAATACTGGTTAATTAATTTATTTAGGCGTTGTAAACGTTCATTTTTAGTTTCTAGAGATGTATCATCTTGCATACGACATGCAGGAGTCCCTACTCTTGGTGAAAAAATAAAGGTAAATGCTGAATCAAATTTACATTCTTTAACCACTTCTAATGTTTCTTGAAAATCTTCTTCCGTTTCTCCTGGGAATCCAACAATAATATCAGTCGTAATGGATGAATATGGAAGCGCTTTACGTAATTTATGATATAAAGTTAAATATTCTTCTTTAGTATAACGACGTCCCATTAATTTTAAAATACGACTACTTCCACTTTGTAATGGTAAATGAATATATGGCATAATATTATCATATTTTTTGATGACTTCAATCATGGAATCGGTAAAATCCCAAGGATGACTAGTAACAAAACGAACACGAGCAATTCCTTTTTTAGCCACGTCTTCTAATAAAGCATCCATTCCATAATCAATTTCTAAATCTTTTCCGTAAGCATTAACATTTTGACCTAATAATGTAACTTCTTGATAACCATCACGAACAAGTTTTCTAACTTCTTCTAAGATATATTCTGGATGACGACTGCGTTGTTTTCCTCTAGTATATGGAACAATACAATACGTACAAAATTTGTCACATCCATACATAATATTAACCCACGCTTTATATTTACTATCTCTTTTTACAGGAATATCTTCAATGACATCCCCCTCAATACTAAAGACTTCTACTTGTTTTTGACGTGTATTCATCACTTCTGAAAGCAATTGTGGAAGACGATGAATATTATGAGTTCCAAAAACAAGATCGACATGTTTATATTTATTTAATATTTCATCGACTACAACTTCTTCTTGAGCCATGCACCCACAAATTCCTAAAACAATATTTGGATTAATCGTTTCTTTTAACGTTTTTACACGGCCTACCATTCCAAATACTTTATTATGAGCATTTTCACGAATCGCACAAGTATTTAGTAAAATAACATTGGCATTATCCATGTTTAAACTTTCTTCAAAGCCCATATCTTCTAATATAGCTTTGATATTCTCTGTATCATGTTCATTCATTTGACAACCATATGTCTTTACATAATAAGTTTTATTTTTTCCTAAATCTTTAAGATCATGATTTAAGATATATTCATTGGTCTTAACAAGTACTTCTTTACGAGTACGTTTTTGAGCATCCTTTAAACTTGGTTTTAACATAACTCACCTCTTTTTTATTTTATAATGTTTTTCTAATCTTTGATTATAAGT
>CALVJM010000086.1 GCA_944332155.1 uncultured Bacilli bacterium | reverse complement strand
TTTCATAATTACAACTACCTCTATTGTATACATTATATCAAAGATCATTGCGAAGAAAAATTTATTCTATTTTACTGGTGAGGGGTATATGAGTTTGACAATCATATACTCTTTTTATATAATGAATAAATAATATAATCATAATAGAAGTAGACCAACTATATATAAGTTAAGTCAAAAATGATAAATATTATGATAATTTAGTTAAGTTAGTCTTTGATGTTATCAACCTGATATAGTCTATATCATCTTTAATAGTGTAGTAGATGATAGTTTACGACTAATGCCAGCCAAGGTAATAAAGTGCTGTTTACCTTCATATATTTACTTATCATAATAAGTTCTCAAGATAGATTCGCTTAATGATATCTTATTACCAAAGTGATTTTCAGAAGGTTCAACACCAACAAAAACAATTAGGTGATAAGTTAACATCAATACCAGGAATTGATAAAAGATGACTATCTAATTTATTATAAAGTTGTTCGATTTCAAATATCATCAGGAGTTGGTCAACCTGATATACTTCTTAACACGTTATATTTAACACTAGAAGTGGAATTATCTATTTGTATAGGAATAATTGATGATCCATACATTTTAAAATAAGAAGAGAAAATTCTCTTTTTTTGTAAATATAACAAAATTGTAAGGATAAAAAATTGCCAAAGACTCTCAAAAATGATATACTTATTTAAGTTATGAGGTGAGACATGAAAACTTTTGTAGATAAATTTAAAGTTCAGTCAAAAAGCTATTTAAAAACGAACATTTTGTTTATTACTTTCGTTATATGTTCAGTGATTAATGCTTGTTTACTTCGATTTTTTACTGTAAAAAATTATTTTGATATTAAACCGATTATTGCGGATACAGCAGTAGTGTTGATTATCGGAGCTTTTGGTTATTTCTTTAAACCTAAACACCAAGCTAAATACTTTACTGTTTGGTCTATTATTTTTATATTAATTTGTATTATTAATTCTGTTTATTATACTAATTATGTATCATTTGCTTCCTTGTCCTTACTAGGAACTTCTACACAAGTGGTTAGTGTTGCAGATGCGGTTATTAAGAATATTATGGAATTAAAAGATTTCTCGTATATTTGGCAGCTCTTTGCTCTTTTAATGGTTAATCGTTCTTTAAAGAAAAGAGAATATTATGATGCAGTTGCTAAAATTGAAAACGGAAAGTTACGAGCTTTAAATACTATGGTTGTTGGTTTAATTATCATAGGTGTATTTGTATCAATGCTAACGAGTGTTGATATATCCAGATTAGGAAAACAGTGGAATCGAGAATTCATTGTTATGCGATTTGGTATTTATACATATCAAATAAATGATGTGATTGCTAGTTTAAAACCACAAATTAGTCCATTATTTGGTTATGATGAGAAAGCCAAAGAATTCCGTGAATTTTATGAAAATCGTGACGATGGTATGACAGAAAATGAGTATACCAATGTCTTTAAAGGTAAGAACTTATTAATGATTCATGCAGAAAGTATTCAAAACTTTACTTTAGCTGCGAATTTTAATGGTGTTGATGTCGCACCTAATTTAAAACGAATGGCTAGTGAAGGATTGTATTTTTCTAACTTTTATTCTCAAGAAAGCGTAGGAACTAGTAGTGATACAGAATTTACTCTAAATACTTCCTTAATGCCGGCTAGTAGTGGAACTGTTAACGTAAGTTATTGGGATCGTGAATATGTAAGTATTCCTAAATTATTAAAAGAACAAGGTTATTATGCATTTAGTATGCATGGAAACAATGGTTCAATGTGGAATCGATTAAACATGCATAAAAGCCTAGGATATGATAAATTTTATAATTATAAAAATGATTTTAAAATTGATGAAACGTTTGGTTTAGGATTGAGTGATAAATCATTCTTTAGACAAGCTGTCCCAAAAATTAAAAAGATTAGTGAAGAACATCAAAATTTCTATGGTACTATGATTATGCTTACAAATCATACACCATGGGAAGATGCCGATAAATTAGATGAAACACTAGATTTAACTATGAAATATGAAGAAGTGAATGAAGAAACAGGAGAAACAGAAACAAAAACAGCTTCTTATTTGGAAGGAACAACGATTGGTAATTATTTAAAATCTGTACATTATGCGGATGCCGCTATTGGACAATTTATTGAAGATTTAGATGCGGCTGGATTACTTGAAAATACCGTGGTAGTAATTTATGGAGATCATGATGCGAAGATAAAAAAATCAGAATATCGTCGTATGTATAATTACGATCCTGTTACTGATGGAACTATTTCTAGTGAAGATCCAAATTATGTAGATGTAGATAGTTATTTCTATGAAATAAATCGTAAAGTTCCATTCATTATTTGGACTAAAGATCATGAATATCAAAAAGAAGTAACAGAAGTAATGGGAATGTATGATGTATTACCAACATTAGGAAATATGTTTGGATTTAAAAGTCCATATCAACTTGGTCATGATATCTTTAGTACTGATAAAAACATAGTAGTTTATCCAACAGGAAACTGGTTAACAAATGACATGTATTATAATGCACAAAAAGGAGAAGGAAAACTTCTTCGTGAAGATGCTACTGTAAGTATGGATGAAATAAACGCTAATAACGAATATGCAGAAAAAATAATTGATATTTCTAATTCTATTATTGTTTATGATATGATTAAGAAAACTAATGAAACACAGACTTTATTAGATGAATATAGCAATTCAGGTCAAGAGTAGGAGGGGCATATGGCAAAGAAGAAAAAACGTAAATTAAAAAAACAAGTAAAAATTCTAATTGGAATTATATTTGTAGTGGCAGTATTAGTGTTGATTATGATTATTAAACCATTTCATAAAAAAGATGATGTAGAAAAAGTAAAAGTAGAAGATTCATTAGAAGAGTATGGTTATGTTTTAAATGAAAATGAAACTGCTTATTATAAAGAGTTGTTTAAAGAATTAAAATCAGTGTTAAATAAAGATCAAGTTGATGAAGAGGAATATGCTAAACTAGTTGGTAAGTTATTTTTAGCTGACTTCTATAACTTAGATAATAAAATTACAAAGAATGATATTGGTGGTGTACAATTTGTTTATGAACCATATCGTAATGACTTTTCTAAATTCGCAGTTGAAAGTATTTATCATTATGTAGAAAATAGTTTATATGAAAAACGTAATCAAGAGTTACCAGAAGTAACAAGTGTAGAAATTTCTAATATCAAACAAGAAGCTTTTGAATATCAAGAACAAACAGATGAAAAGGCATGGGTATTTAACTATACTATTACTTATAAAAAAGATCTTGGGTATCAAGAAGAAGGTACTATGACTCTTGTACATAATGAAAATCGTTTAGAAATTGTCGATTTAAAATAGAATTGATGATACAATTCTATTTTTCTGTGATATAATTTATAATAGGAGTTGGTTAGATGAAAAAAAAAAAAAAAAGCGAGTTAAATATACTTGCTCTTAAAACATTGAAGAAGCACAAAATAAAAAGTCCTTATTACGATGTAGTTCCTTTTTTAAAGAAGGAAGGGTTTGTAGTAAGAACCATTAAAGCGGATAAAAGAACGGAAAGTGCATGTGTTGTTAATCCAGATATGCGTCAGAAAATGATTGTTGTTAATAGTCGTTTGATTGAAAAATTAGATTATTTGGAAACATTGAATTGTGGACGTTATCTAATCATGTACGAATATGCCAAATATTTATTGAGTGGACAAGAGGCATACCAAAACAAAACTTATATTTTTGATAAAAAAGATCCAGAGGCACTTGAACTTACACGTTGTTTCTTAGTACCTGATCTTTATGAATTAAATCGTCCATAGTAAAAAGAATTGAGTTATCAATTCTTTTGCAGAGTGTAGACAAACCCCTAGATTTTTCTAGTGGTTTTCTTGTGAATAAATTTTTTTGTTAAAATTTATGATATTT
>CALVJM010000085.1 GCA_944332155.1 uncultured Bacilli bacterium | reverse complement strand
TTCAAAGATCATTTGCGCTTTTGTTGCAAAGCACTAATAATATATCAAATTTGTTCCAACAAGTCAATACCTTTTTTACTTTTTTTTACTTTTTTCCTCATCAGAACTTTTTCTTGTTTCGTTGACCTTCTTTCCTTCAGTCAACGTTTTCAATTATATCTTACTTTTTTACTTTTGACAACCCTTTTTCGTCCTTTTTTTACTTTTTTTGCTGAAAAAAATGCAAAAAAGACTATGCACTAGTCTTCTCTTTTAATTCTTTATATTTTTTGTAATATTGTTGATTCAGATTAGCATCAAAAACGATACTTCCATTCTTATAATAAGTAATCAAATCACTTAACCCAAAATTAATTACTTTATCCAATTCCTCGGAATAATGCATAATACGTTTATGATATTTATATTCTAATCGATCTAATATTTTATAACTCCCATTTGGAAAAATTCGTAAATCCAAATCATAATCGATATATTTAATCGTCTTTTCTTCAATTACAAACGGTGTTGCAATATTACAATAATAATAAATACCATCTTTTTTTAATTGGGCAATTACATTAAACCAACGATCTTTAAAAAAATATAAAATAGCTGGTTCTTTTGTTTTCCAATAACAACCTTCAGCTTCTGTTACATTGGTTTTTCTATTACCAAATACGATATAATCTTTTTTTACATCCAATACTACCGCCTCATCCCAAGCGCGATGAATTTTCCCATTATGCTTATAACACTGAATCTGAAGCTTATCACCAATATGTAGCGCCATAAAATTCACTTCCTCATTTTTTATTATATAATAAATTTAAAAAAACACCAACCCATGTTGATGTTTTTCATCGATTAATCTGAATTTTACTCAGATAAATATTCTAATGCTTTTTGAAGTTGATCATCAGTTTCAGCACTTGGATTAGAATAATATGTTTCATCTAAAGTAACTTCAATATCAGGTTCAATTCCTTTGTCATTAATCCAATTCCCTTTTGGAGATAACCATTTTTTAGTTGTGAATTTATATTCACCACCATCAATATTTTTTAATTCTTGAACAGTTCCTTTACCATACGTTTTTGTTCCAATCGAAATTGCTCCATATTCTTCTTTTAACGCAATCGTCAACAATTCTGAAGCAGAAGCACTACTGCCATCTGTTAAAATTACAATTGGATACTTTTTCGTTACTTTTCCAGTAGATCTATACTTTTCTGTTTTTTCTTTTGTTTGAATTTGATAAATAACATGACTATTATCTAAGAATAAAGATAACATGTCTTCTACTGTAGTCAAATGGCCACCACTATTTCCTCGAACATCAATAATTAAAGATTGGATATTTTCTCCTTCCAACTTTTCTAATTGATTTTTAAATTGCTCATATGTTTTCATAGAGAAGATACTAACAGACACATAACCTATTTTTTTGTTATTTCTTTCGTAAACTTGTGATGATACTGAAGATATTTCGATATAATCTCGATTTACTTCCAATTTTTTCTCTTCGCCTTCACGCAATATTGTTAAAGTAAACGTTTCATCTTCCAATTTTGCGATTTGATTTACCAAATTCTGCGTTGATTTTTTTCGAACATTTTTATCATTTAATGCTGTAACAATATCTCCTGCTTTTAATCCGGCCTCTGAAGCTGGACTATTTTCAAATACAGTTAAAATTTCGATTTCGTTTTCTTCGTTATTGAAAACTTCAATTCCAATTCCTTCATAAGAGCCATTTAATTCAATATCAAAAGAATTAGATTCGTCATCGGTATAATAACTAGCATATGGATCTCCTAATGCAGCCATCATTCCGTTAATAGCACCATCTACTAATGTGTCATCATCAACTTCTTCATAATAATTATCTTTAATATCCTGAAAAGCCGAAGAAATTTTATCCATTGCATTTTCCATTTCTTTATCTACTTGTTTAGCTGTAATCTTAGTTCCAAAAAAATAACCCATGAATAAACTAACAATACAAGTAATGATAACAAGCCCTAATGTATCACTTGTTTTAAAAAATGGAATATTATCTTTTTTTATTATTCTTTTAGTTTTCGTTGATGTTTTTTTCTTCTTGGTTCCATCTTTTTTTATATCTTCTACATTCTTTTTCTTATCCATAGTGAAACCTCCCTTATTCATTATATCAAAATTATGTCGACAATTTGAATAAAATAAAAATTATAGACAAATTTTTACGAAAAATAGATTACTTATGTAATCTACTCTTCACTTATGCTCTTTAACTCATTAATGATATCTTCTTGTCCTTCAAAATATTCTACAAGTTGATGATCTTCAACTTTGATTAAAGTATCTCCTTTTATACGTAAATCACTAATTTGTTCAATATCAAAGTTACTTTCTTCAGCTTTGTATTTTTGATTAAATGGACTATCAATATCTGAAGTATAAATTTTTAAAGCGTTTTCTTTAGCACTATAACCACTTTTATAAACTTCATACACGCCTTGTTGTCTATCTTCATTGGCAATCAAGACATAGTAATTACCATCTCCCGATGATTGATCTAACAACGTTCCTAAAATAATTTCATCATATTGAATAACCGTTGCTTCATCTGCCTCTGGAGTAGTCTCAGATTCTTTTACATCAATAAACATAGAAATGACATAAAAAGCCACAAAAAGAGCTACTATTATTACGATAAAAATAACTAATTTTTTCATTTCGTTATTATTTGAAGTTGTCGTTAACATAATATTTTCTTTTTTATTCTTTTGTTTAGTTTGCTTTTTTGTTTGTTTCTTTATTGGTTTTTTTGTTTGTTTTTTTGCCATAATTGTATCACCTAGCAATAATTATAACATATTTTCTTCTAAAATGATATAGTTTATTTTCCTACAGGAAGAGCACTTATAGAACGAGCAACATTTAATAACTCATCTGTTTTCATTGTTTCAGATACAACATAATACTCAACACCATTACTAATCCATGTTATTGAAGAATCTGATACAGCAGCTACACTATCAGCAACAATTTCTGGATCTCCATACATCGGAATTGTTTCCATAGTATCCGAATAACTAGATGTTTCTTGAACCAACATAAATGGATTATCACCATCAAAGGTTAAAATAATTCGTTCTCCATCTTCTTTATCCACTTTGTCTTGACTTGTTAATGTAGTGTTATCTGGAATATACATAGGATAAATAATATCTTCTAATTTCCCAGTAGCTTCACTCGTCTCGGTATTTTTTCCACTCATATTAGTTTTTAAAGAAAAATAACTATCTTTAAAAGTGGATTCCATATCTACTTCATCAAACTTCATAGTAATCATCGCTTGATCATCTTTATTATATACAATTACTTTCTTAATATTTAATTTCTTATCAAAAGTAATTTGTTGTTTAACTAATTCTGGATTACTTGAATAATTTACCGTCGTTGTAAACACGTATTCTTCTTTGGTTTCTTTATAAGTGTGTTCCTTGTCATTTTCAATATCTTTTAAAATAGGTTGTAATAAATAACTTTGAGAATTATTATATGGCCACTCACTTTGAAATTTAAAACTCTTATTTAAAGATGGCGTTAAAACTATAACACACAAAAGTTTTAAGTTTTTATAGTATCTTATATATATTATTAAATTTATTTATTTTCTATTTTATCTTGCGATTCAATATATTTATAGTTTAAGTTATTATTTTTGGTTATTACTGATTCTCCTAGTTTTCTTTCAAGATCGTCTCTAGCAACTTTTGCAGTATTACCACCCATTCTTGCTATTTTTTTATTTTGTTCTAAACCATAAGGTTTATGTTTTTTAGCAAGTTCTCTTGTTGCTGTTTCTCCTAAATCTGTTAAAAGAACTTCTATATCAGACATATTATCTCTTAAAGATTCTTTACGAAGTCCTTTAAATGCTTTATATTCACTTGCTTTCATTCCAGACCATTCTTGATAAATTTCATTTGT
>CALVJM010000084.1 GCA_944332155.1 uncultured Bacilli bacterium | reverse complement strand
AAAAAAACAAAGAAGTGGAGAGTACTATTTGTCCTCTGTTATAAGCGAGTTTGGTTGGTGGAAGCAAACATTAAGACAGATAGGAAGAACACCATGGAGTTGTAAATCTGAACTAGAGTAGGATTTAACGGATAAACACGTTACGTTAATTAAGACCAAAGTAGGATGGTACCGTGTCTTTTAGGCGCTCCTATATTTGGTCTTTTTTTGTTAGGAGGATTAGAAAATGGTAATGGATGTAAAAGAAGTTTATCAACAATTAGAAGAAATGATGGAAAAAGAAGTTGTTTTACAGGGATGGATTCGTAATCATCGTAAACAAAAAGAATTTGGATTTATTGATTTTAATGATGGAACTTTCTTTAAGAATGTTCAATTGGTATACGATCAATCATTAAGTGATTTTGAAGAGATTCAAAAATTACGTGTGGGGGCGTCATTAGAGGTTCGTGGAAAAGTCATTGAATCACCTGCGAAAGGACAAGCTTTTGAAATTCATGTTTTAGATTGGAAATTATTAGGTGATTGTCCAGAAAATTATCCAATTCAACCAAAGCGTCATACACGTGAATTTTTAAGAGAGCAAGCATATCTTCGTCCAAGAACGAATTTATTTGGTGCAGTATTTCGTGTACGTAGTGTGACGGCGATGGCCATTCATGAATATTTTCAAAGTCATAATTATATTTATGTCCATACTCCTTTAATTACAACGGCAGATTGTGAAGGATCAGATCAAATGTTTAAAGTTACTACTCTAGATATGGACCATTTACCTAAGAATGAGGGACATGTGGATATGAGTAAAGATCTATTTGGTAAACAAGCTTATATTACAGGTACTGGACAGCTTCATGGGGAAGCTTTTGCGATGGCGTATAAGAAAATTTATACGTTTGGTCCAACGTTCCGTACGGAAAATTCAAACACGAAAACGCATGCGAATGAGTTTTGGATGATTGAACCGGAGATTGCTTTTTGTGATTTAAATGGTTTAATGGATATTGAAGAAGAAATGTTAAAGTATGTTGTTCGATATGTATTAGAACATTGTCCAGAAGAAATGGATTTCTTTGATCAGTTTGTAGAGAAAGGGTTAAAAGAAAAATTAAATAAATTATTAGATTCTTCGTTTGTACGTATTTCTCATCACGATGTTGTAGATATTCTAAAAAAAGCAGATGTTAAATGGGAATTTGAACCTGATTATGGGGAAGATATTGCGAAAGAACATGAACGTTATATTACGGAATATTTTAATAGTCCAGTCTTTATTACCGATTGGCCAAAGGATATTAAAGCATGGTATATGAAAGTAAATGCAGATGGAAAAACGGTTGCGGCTGTCGATTTAGAAGTGCCAGGAGCTGGTGAATTAATGGGTGGTTCACAACGTGAAGAAGATTATGATAAGTTAATGAAACGTATGAAAGAAATGGATATTGATGAAGATACGGTAGATTGGTATTGTAATTTAAGACGATTTGGTGGATGTTATCACTCTGGATTTGGTATGGGATTTGATCGTTTGCTTATGTATATTACAGGTATTGAAAATATTCGTGATGTTATTCCATTCCCTCGTACTCCTGGAAATTGTGATTATTAATGTTAATTGTTTGTTAAAACGATGACCGTGCATGAAAACTCTATAGATTTATAGTATGATAAAAGTGAATATTGTAAGTAAGGTGGAGATATAATGAAAAATGTATTGATTGAATATCAACCGCACACAGGATACTATATGGCATATGATGCAATGACTGGTAAATCTATTCAAACATTCACATCTAATGAGCTTTATGATTATTTAAAGAGAGCTTATGGTTCTGATTTACATGGTACAACAGCTTTAAACCAGATGATTATTCCAAATGCTAATGCATATGGCTATACATTTGAAAATAAACGATATGGAAAAACAGCTGTTGGAATTACAAAAAGTGCATCATTAGAAATTGAAAGAATGGGTCAGTTATTTGAAGAAATTAAAAAGAGTACTAAAACGAAAAATAACATTCACCCAAGACCAAAATTAAAAAAATGGGTTAAGGTAGTTATGGGTAGTACAGTTCTCGCTGGAACTATAAGTGGTGCTATGGTAATAAAAAATAATCAGGGACCAGACTTTGATGTTCCAGACGCAGCGGAAACTGTATATGAAAATGTGGAAGAATATACAGAGCACAATCCAAATGCATCACGTACAGAGGCACTATCTCAGTTGTATTTCTGATGATAACATGGAAGAAAAAATTGCCCTAGATCAAGTGGCTATTACTATTAAAACAGCTGAAAAAGAATATGAAGAAGGTAAAATAACTAAAGAAAAAGCCGAACAACAAGTTGCTAATGCAGAGAAAATAATTGAAGATTTAAATAAACAAGTTCAGCTACAAATGGAAGAACAAGGTGGAAAAACTAGATAGTTTCCACTTTTTTAGTATAAATTTTTCTAAAATATTCACAATAATAGTAGGAGGAATATCATGAAAAAATTTATAATGTTGAGTGGTTTATTATTGTCTTTTATATTTTTGATTGTAGGTTGTGATTTTGAGGCGAATAATACACCAACAAAACAAGTAGAAATGTTTCTAGCTAATTATCAAACATTAAATAAAGAGGTAATGGACGATCTTCATCAAGTGATTGTCGATGATGCAACCTTTAATGAAAAGCAGCAAGAAAAATATAAAGAGTTAATGAAAAAACACTATCAAAATCTAACATATGATATTATGGAAGAGAAAATAGATGGTGATGAGGCAACCGTTGTTACACAAATTGAAGTTACAGATTATACGAAAGCCAATAGTAAAGCTTCTGTTTATCGAGAAAATCATAAAGAAGAATTTCAAAATGCAAATGGAAAGTATGATGCGAGTTTGTTTTATGATTACTTATTGGAACAATTTGAAAAAGTAGAAGATAAAGTTACTTATACTATTAATTTCAAAGCGAAACAAACGGATAGTGGTAAATGGAAGTTAGAGCCACTTACAGAAGAACAAGAAAAGAAAATTCATGGTGTTTATGAATACTAGGACTTATGTCCTTTTTTTCATATTTAAAAAAATAATAACATATCTTTGTTATAGGTGAAACGTATGAAAAAATATTTGTTGATATTTATGATATTAGTATTGATTCCTATGATGAATGTAAAGGCAATAAGTACAAGTGCGACATCGGCCATTTTAATGGATCAAGATAGTTGGCGTATTTTATATTCTGAAAATATTCATGAAGTACGTAGTATTGCGTCTATTTCTAAGATTATGACGGGAATTTTAGCGGTAGAGAGTGGAAAGTTAGATGAGACAGTTACGGTTGGTGATGAAATTTTAAAAGCGTATGGTTCAGGTATTTATATTAAACAAGGGGAAAAAATTAGTTTACGTGATTTAGTATATGGCTTGATGCTTCGAAGTGGAAATGATGCGGCTGTTACGATTGCGACCTATGTTTCAGGTAGTGTAGAGGAATTTGTAAAGCTTATGAATGCTAAAGCTACAGAACTTGGGATGAAACACACAACATTTAATAATCCTAGTGGTTTAGATGAAGAGGAAGGAAATTATTCATGTGCGTATGATATGGCTATATTAACGAGTTATGCGATGAAAAATAAGGATTATCGAACCATTACAGGTACCAAAAAGCACACGGTAAAGACCAATAAAAATACTTATGTTTGGCATAATAAACATAAGTTACTCACACAATATAAATACGCAACTGGTGGTAAAACGGGATTTACTAAAAAAGCACGTCGTACATTAGTTACTACTGCTACGAATAATGATATGAATTTAGTTGTTGTTACGTTAAATGACGGCGATGATTTTAACGATCATATGAATTTATTTGAATATGGGTTTCAAAATTATGAGAATCAAACATTATTAAAAAAGGGAAATTTATCAATTAAAAATGAAAAGTACTATAAAAATCAACAATTATATATTAAAAATGATGTGATTTATCCAGTGGAAAAAGAGGA
>CALVJM010000083.1 GCA_944332155.1 uncultured Bacilli bacterium | reverse complement strand
TTATATCAAGATTTATTTACGAAAGTTTATAATGTATCTATCAGTAAGAAACCTTATACCGCATTATGTGTAGATATTTTTAGTGAAGAAGAAACTGAAAATGGTATCACAGTTACAAAATACATAAATGCAGAAGGTTTAAGTGGAAAATATTCGATTTATTTAGAAGTAGATGGAAAACTTTATAATAGTGGAGAATATGTTACATTCTAAAAAGGATTGAAACAAATGCGTTTCAATCCTCTTTTTCTTCCGCAGGAATATCATCAAATAGTTGACGAATATCAATTTCTAAGGCATCAGCAAACTTTCCAATCGTTTCTAGTGTAGGAGTTTTATCAATACTTAAACATTCTAAGTCACGAACATAACCATGTGTGAGTTCTGTTAGGTCTGCTAGTTCTTGGAGTGTATAACCTCTAATTAACCTATATTTTCTTATGTTTTTACGTACTTGAATAGATAAATTTGCTTTTGAATATCTTCTCATAGAAGTTATACACCTCCCTTCAGGTTAAATTATTTCACATTTTTTCAAAAAAATATGTCGCCTGACAGAAGTTTTCGTGTTATAATGGTGAGGAAAGGAGAAAAAGTATGAAGAAGTGTAAATATTGTCAAACCGAAATGGACCCAAAAGCAAAAATTTGCCCAAATTGTAGAAAGAAACAGAAACATATTCTTAGATGGGTTGTACTTGGAATTTTTGCAGTAATTATTATTGGTGCGGTAGCTGGTGGAGGAGGAAGTAAAGAAGAATTCCAAAAAGACTACACACAAAGTGATACTGTAACTTATAAAGATGTCGCATATTCCATTACGAATGTAGAGAAAACAACAGGGACAAATCAATATTTTCAAGCTAAAGAAGGATATGAATATGTCAAAGTGAATTTCAAGATTGAAAATAAAAGTGACGAAAAAATTTCTTACAATGCTTTGGATTTTCAAATGGTCAATGGCGATGGTGTAGAAGCTTCCGTTTATAGTATTACTGCTGAAGAAGATGTTCAACTTAGTAGCGGTGAATTAGATGCTGGAGGAACGGTAGAAGGAACTATTATTTGGGAACAAAAACAAGGTGACACGGGTCTAAAAGTAAGATATTATGAGAATGTTTTATTAGATGATGATTATACATTCCAATGGACTTTAGATTAAAAACAGAGATACTTTTTGTATCTTTTTTCGTCTCATGATATAATGGTGACAATTAATTATGTTTGGATGGATAGATATGAAAAAAGCATGTAGGAAAAATTATCTTTTTGTATTTTCTTTAGTATATTTCTTTCTTTTTATTTTAGGATGGTTTATATTATCAAGACTCAACTATGAATATTTATTTATGTTTAAAGTGATCTCGACTATCATGATTATTTTGGGTATGATTGGAGGTACCTTTCAAATCGTTCATCATTTGGAGTGTTCAGATAGAGACAAAATATCATTTTACATTTCATATTTTATTATAGAAGGATTTTTCTCACTTGTATTTCTCATTATTATTTTGTTTCCATTATTAAGTCAAACTGAAAAAATTGTAACTATTGATAATAAAAAATATGTAGAGATAAAACATAGTTTTTTACTTTCAAATTATATTGATTATTATGATTTTGAAAATATTATATTTCGAAGGAAACAACCTAGATTTACTAAAGATTACAATAATTCTTTAAGTGAAACTGATTACTTAGGTACGACATATTATGATGATAAAGGTAAAATAATAAATGGGTTAGAAGATAATAATTCTAGTGATTTGAATTCTGATGACTTTTTTGAAGAAAAAATATTATATATTAAAGAAATAGCGCCTCAAACAATCATTCGTGTTAAATCTGTCGAAGCAGAAATTGGATATAAAGATGTAATTATAGTAGAAAAATCGATAGATGGTGGAAATTCTTTTGTAAATCAACTAAAAAGTCAAACATTAACTGTAGGAAGAGATGCGATTTATCTATTCTTAGATGAGACAATTGGATTTATTAAAGAATTTAAAGATAATTCTAATAAAGGTTTATTAGTAACTAGAGATGGGGGTCGAACTTTTAATCCTGCTCAGTTTGAAATTGATTCTCAATCTTTAAATTATTTATATATTGAGGAAATGCCTTATTATGAACAAGATCAGCTAAAATTGATAGGAAGTTTTTATTATTCTAATACACCAGAAAAAGTCGTGATGATAAGTGATGATCAAGGATTAACTTGGAAAATTAGTTAAAAATTGGAATAATGATTTAAGAATGTAAAAGGTAACATTATCTTACAAAAGAAGTAAGGATCATAATAATGACCATTTTGCCGACGTTGGCAAAATGGTACAAATGCCTAAAGAAGTAACAAAATACTTTTCTGAGAATGGCATATGATTAAACAAAAATAGAATAGAAGTAAATGATTTTCAAGGAGAAATATCAGTTCGATAATTCTCTTTTTTTAATTATTAAAAGTAATTTTTTTTGATAGATAACTAGTCAATGTGTAAAGTGCAACTTCCTTTTATCTGAAATCAACTAACAATATTTTATTTTTGTCATATATTATGTTAGAGGAGGTCATAAACATGTACGATTTTGAAGTGGTCATTGATGCTGGCCATGGTGGAGATGACCCTGGTGCAGTATCTGGAGATACCAAAGAAAAAGATTTAACCTTATTAATTTCACAATATATGTATGAGCGATTTAAAGAAATGGGTGTTCCTGTTGCGATGACAAGAACAACGGATGAAACCGTCAATCCTACTGAACGTGTGAATCGTATTTTAAATGCATTTGGAAATAATGAAGATGTTGTTGTCATTTCCAATCATATTAATTCCAATACAACGGGAACTGCGGAAGGAGCTGAAGTTATTTATGCTCTTCGTAACGATGATACTCTAGCTTCTAACATCTTAAATGCTTTAGAAAATGCTGGACAAATTGGAAGAAGCTACTATCAACGACGTTTACCGAGTGATCCATCTAAAGACTATTATTTTATTCACCGTAATACTGGAGTAACAGAGCCAGTTATTGTTGAATATGGTTTTATTAACAATGCGAATGATTTAAATCGAATTAAACAAAATTATCGTGAATATGTGAATGCGGTTGTCGATGCGGTCATTGCGACGAAAATGGGTGGAGAGATTCCACCTCAAGGAACTATTAGCTATGTTGTAAAAAGTGGAGATACATTATGGAAATTAGCCCGTGAGTTTGATACAACGGTGGATGAGATTAAACGTTTAAATAATCTTACAAGTAATGCTTTAAGTGTGGGTCAAATTTTATTAATTCCTAGTAATGCTCCGATAGAGGGGGGTACTAGTTATACGGTTCAAAGTGGTGATAGTTTATGGAGTATTGCTAGAAAGTTCAATACCACGGTTGCAGAATTAAAGCGTGTGAATAATTTAACTAGTGATAACCTAAGTGTAGGTCAAGTATTAATTATTCCAAGTACCAGTGATGGGGAAGATTCAGAAAGTGAAGGAACAACTACATACACGGTACAGAGTGGTGATAGCTTATATAAGATTGCCGGGAGATTTAATACCACGGTTGCAGAATTAAAACGTTTGAATAACTTAACAAGTGATACTTTAAGTATTGGTCAAGTACTGATTGTTCCATCTACAACTACGGGCGGAAGTACGAATACCTATACTGTTCAAAGTGGTGACAGTCTATGGAGTATTGCTAGAAAATTCAATACGACCGTAGATGAATTAAAACGATTAAATAATTTGACTAGTAATAATTTACAGATAGGTCAAGTATTAAAGGTGCCAACAACGGATGAGGTTATTAATCCAGAGGGAGAAAGTTTAACAAATTATGTTGTTCAAAGTGGTGATAGTTTATATAAAATAGCTAGAAAGTTTAATACAACGGTTGATGATATCAAAAGAATAAATGGACTTACAAACGATTATTTAAGTGTCGGTCAAGTACTACGTATTCCTACCTCAAACAGCACAACTTTTACTTATGTGGTAAAAAATGGGGATAGTTTGTACAAAATTGCACAAACTTATAATACGACGGTAGATGA
>CALVJM010000082.1 GCA_944332155.1 uncultured Bacilli bacterium | reverse complement strand
TATATTGGATCTCATACCTGTGTAGATTTAGTTGAAAATGGATATGATATTGTAGTGGTGGATAATTTTTCTAATTCTAAACCAGAAGCAATTGATCATATCAAGGAGATTATCGGTAAAGATTTTCCCTTTTACGAAGTAGATGCCTGTAATAAAGAAGCATTAGAAGAAGTTTTTAAAAAAGAAAAAATCGATGCGGTTATTCATTTTGCAGGATATAAAGCAGTTGGAGAAAGTGTACAAAAGCCATTAATGTATTATCACAATAATTTATTAAGTACTATTGTTCTTTGTGAATTAATGGAGAAATATAATTGTAAGAAAATGGTATTTTCTAGTAGTGCGACTGTTTATGGAAAGCCGGATCATTTACCTATTACTGAGGATTTTCCATTAAGCACAACCAATCCTTATGGAACAACCAAATTAATGATTGAACAAATCTTAAAAGATTTATATACTTCTGATCCGACATGGAGTATTTGTGTTCTTCGTTATTTTAATCCGATTGGAGCTCATGAATCTGGTTTAATAGGAGAGGATCCTAATGGTATTCCAAATAATTTAATGCCTTATATTGTAAAGGTAGCTAACAAAGAACTTAAAGAGTTAGGGGTATTTGGAGATGATTATGATACACCAGATGGAACCGGTGTTCGTGATTATATTCATGTATGTGATCTTGCCCATGGTCACTCACTTGCTCTTAATAAGTTAGAAAAAGAGGAAGGTATTTATTATTATAATTTAGGAACAGGTAATGGTTATAGTGTTTTAGATATCGTAAATGCATTTAAAACCGTAAACAATGTAGATGTCCCATATGTTATTAAAAATCGTCGTCCTGGTGATATTGCCGCATGTTATGCCGATCCTACTAAAGCTTATGAAGAACTCGGTTTTAAAGCTAAATATACTTTAGATGATATGTGTCGAACAGCTTGGAATTATGTAAATAAAAATAAATAGAAAAGAGGAATATATGTTTTTTAAGAAAAAATATAATGGCGTTATTCTTATTGATTTTCACGATGTACTAACTGATTTACAAGATTTTAAGTTAAAGCAAGGCAATTTTTTTGCTAAAAAATATGGTTATAAACTTGTAAATCCGAATGCTTATGACACATCAGAAATTTTTAATTGGACAGTTTCTAGAAACAAAGAATTTTGGGATATGTATTTACCCCAACTATTAAATACCTTTAAACCTAAACATTTAGCTAAAGAAGCTCTAGAACGTTTGTCGTTTATGAAATACAAAATATTAGTAGTATATAATCCCAATGATTTTGATTTAACGCCAGAATCACAGAAATATCATATTCACCATATGAGTAAATGGTTAGATCGTTTTGCTATCCCATATAATCGTTGTATTATTTCTGAAAAAGATTGGCTAGAGATTGTACAAAAAAACGAAGTAACATTATTTATATCTGCCAATCCAAGTTCTATCGAACGTGTATCTACGCACTGTCCATCTTTTATTTTTGATACTAATTATAATCAGAATGTAGATGGTGATCGTATTACAAGAGTTCATGATTGGAAAGAAGCATTTCAAAAAATACGTGACAAACACTAAAAAATTAACACACGAACAACAATATGGTTGTACAATTATGGTAATTTTAATTGAATTTGCTGTTTTAGATTAAGATTGATGAAGTAAGTGATTGCCTAATAAGTTCGCTTACTTCATTTTTGTTATATTTAACAATAATGTATTATTTGCAAACTAAAAGAGTAATTTATATATAATTACTCTTTACTTTTACACATTATAGTTTTACATGTTTTATCTAATGTATTACATGAAAGAATAGCAAATGATTTATGAAAGTTATAATCTACATACATTTTGTTTTTTTATACTCATCTTTAATAGTCGAGCTTGGAAAAACATTACTTATCTCTTGAAATAATATGTTTTCAAAGTATTCAAAAAATGGTATAAGTTCATTTATACAATTATATCGACCTTCGTCCATCTTCATCATACCAGAAGAATTAATCTGAAATCCACTAGAACCAAAATTACCACCAATTTGTTGCCCCATAAAACTGATATATCCTCCAAAATGCATACCCTCAGAATGGTAATAAATATGTATCTTTTTTCCATTTATTTCATGTGATACTATAAATTTTGCTTCACCATCTTTGTATCTAGCGAATTTTTCTTGTTGAGCATCTTCACGAAATGATTCTATTTCAACTGAATGTCTGTCAATTGGATGACCACGAGTAATTTCAATAGTATATTCACCAACTTGAGCAATTCCATATGCTTGCATAGAAAATAAAAGTTGCTTATCTATATCACAATCTCCTTCATTCATAGAGAATACTTTGTTAGGATTAACACCACATTTAAAGATTATAGCTCGAGTTTCTTCATCCATATTTTCAAAGACTTTTTGATTAAGAACATCAACTTCTTCCTGTGTTTCCAAATAATAGTATTCACCATAAACAGATTCTTCATATCCATTTTCATTGTATGTAAATAAAAGATTAAATAATTTTTTTCTTTCTTGTGTAGTTAATACAGTTGCTTGTGGAATATAGTTCTGTTTTTTCAATAATAAGAGTACTTTTTTGATATGCTCATTTATGCATTCAGGACTAATTTCTGTACTCATAAAAAAGACCTCCCCCTAAAATGCAATCATATTATAGCACACTATATATTTTTTTTCAATTATTTTTGATATTTGAAGACTAAAAAAGGATTAACAACTATTGACATTTTTATCTAAATGTGTTATATTTATATAATTTCATATGAAGGTTAGGTGATATTATGAAACATATATTTCCTTTTACACAAATTCTGTTACAAGAACAGAACATGACCGTTTCTAAATTGTGTAAAATGTTAGGGATTAAAAAAACTAATTTTGAATTACAAGAAGCCAATTATTCACGCGACGATGTCGCTAGTCATAAACAAATTAGATGGTTATTACTATTTGGAAAAAAGGCCAAGAATAATAGTCTGTTTATTTTAAAAAAAGATATTTTTCAAAATAAATTTATTTGGGATTATGCGGTTGTTGTAGATGAAAACTTAACAATCGTAGATATCTATCAAGATTATACTATTTTATCTGGAGGAATTATAAGTGGTATTCATCATTATGAATATAATGGTAAAAAAATTATCGATACAAAATTAAAGGAACGCGTTCAAAATCGTTATCAATTACATCAAAATAATAAAGAACGTATGAAAGTAATGACTCAAACCATTGGTTGTGCTAGATATAATTAGAAGCCAATGGTTTTTATTTGGTAAAACATGATATAATATTATCATTACTTTTTAAAGAGGGCGAGATTATGGTGAAATTTTATAAAGGAAAAGCAATAGATCAAGATAAAATACAAAAAATAAAAGATATAGCCCATAGAAGATATTCATCAGAAATATTTAACGAATATTTTAATGATGTAAATGACGTAAAAGATTTATCACATTTGCATGGTGTTGATATTAATATGGAAACCTTAGTGATAAGTACAGATTGGTTTCTTTGCTATTCTGAATCAAAGTATTATGTCACAATCTTGGAATGGGTTTCTATTAATAACAGAAGTACGATGCAACAAGCTGTGGAAATGATGAATGTATTAAAACAAATATTTATGCAGAACAAAGATAAATTCTTTATAGCTGATATGAGACATGACACTTCATATACATTGTATTTAAAAATGCTACAAAGGGGATATTTTAAAGAGATAGAACATGAATGTATAATAGATTGCGCTGCTCCAGTTCAAGTTCATGACATAAAAGTTAAATACATGAAAAGATTTGATTCTTTAAAAGAATTTTTAGTCGTAGCGAGTCTAACAATTATAGCCAATATTTCAAATATATATTGCATCATTTAAGTTTTGCACTTACTGATAAATTTGTTGAAAAATATGATTGTACATCTTGCGAACCGAAAAGAAAAATATTAAAAAAAGAAAAACAATAATAGTTGTAGATGTCTGCGACATGATATAATAATGAAGGTGGTGCGCCAGTTCGGTGCATAGTGTATAATCGGTGGGAAGCCGATATGGTAATCCCTAGCAAGGAGC
>CALVJM010000081.1 GCA_944332155.1 uncultured Bacilli bacterium | reverse complement strand
GCAGCTTTATTATTACCTAATATTCCATTTAATTTTCCTAATAACGCTTCTTCTTCATCGCTTAGAATATGAGCTTGTTCACGATAAAAAACTTCTAACTCATGACGATATAAATCTAATTCTTTATTTTCATCAATCATCTTTAGAACTTCTTCGTAAGGCTTTTTCATCATTTCTGGACTTATAAATGATAATTTTTCACTTTCTATATCAGATAAACGATCTATTTTTTCGACATATTCTTGTCTCTTAGAATCCGTTGTATCATTATCGATGTTTAAATGTGACCAAATATAAAGTAAAGTAGAAAGACGATCGTATTCCTCTGTTTTTTTATAAAAGGCAAGTAAAGTTTCTGCACTATCTAAAATATGTCCCTTAAAAGCTTCTACTTCTTCCAATAAATCATAAGCTCTTTTTAGTTTTTCTTCAAAATCCTCATGATTTTTAACTAATCGTGTTAAATCCCATGTATCTTCAGTTGGTACTTCACTTCTTTTCATTATTTTTTCCATATTTTCCTCAACTTTCATATATACAAGGCAAGAAGTTTACCCGAAAGCAAACTTCTTCCTCAACATTTTATTATTTTTCTTCGTATTCTGCATCTTGTACATTATCATCTTTTTTAGAAGATGTGTCTGTATTTTCAGCATTTGCTTGATTAGCTTGTGCTTCTTTAGCTGCTTCTTCATAAACCTTTGTAGCCATAGCCATAGCAGTTTCACTTAAAGCATCTTTTTTCTTCTTAATATCTTCGATATCATTCTTATCTAAAGCTTCACGTAATTCTTTGATTTCTTTTTCGGCTTTTTCTTTATCTTTTTTATCTGCTTTATCACCTAAATCTTTGATGGCTTTTTCAGTTTGGAAAATCATTTGTTCAGCTTCGTTTTTAACGTCAGCTTCTTCCTTACGTTTGTTATCAGCTTCTTTGTTTGCTTCAGCTTCTTTTACCATCTTATCGATTTCTTCATCACTTAAATTTGTAGAAGCTGTAATGGTAATAGATTGTTCCTTGTTTGTACCAAGATCTTTAGCTTTTACATTAACAATACCATTCGCATCGATATCAAATGTAACTTCAATTTGAGGTACTCCACGTGGAGCAGCTGGAATATTAGTTAATTGGAAACGACCTAATGTTTTATTGTCAGCAGCCATTGGACGTTCACCTTGTAAGATATGAATATCTACAGCAGGTTGATTATCAGCAGCTGTTGAGAATACTTGACTCTTGCTTGTTGGAATAGTTGTATTTCTTGGAATTAAAACCGTACATACTCCACCTAATGTTTCAATACCAAGTGAAAGAGGTGTAACATCAAGTAATACGATATCATCTACTTCTCCCGTTAATACTCCACCTTGAATAGCAGCACCCATAGATACAACTTCATCAGGGTTTACTCCTTTAGATGGTTCTTTTCCTAATTCTTTCTTAACTAATTCTTGTACTTTAGGAATACGAGTAGATCCACCAACTAATAATACTTTATCAATATCACTAGCTTTTAAGTTTGCATCTTTTAATGCTTTACGTACTGGATCTAGTGTAGATTCTACTAAATCATCTACTAATTCTTCAAATTTAGCACGTGTTAAGTTTACTTCTAAGTGAAGAGGTCCACTTTCTCCTTGAGATAAGAATGGTAATGAAATTTGTGTAGAAGTCATACCACTTAAATCTTTCTTTGCTTTTTCAGCAGCATCTTTTAGACGTTGCATAGCCATGGAATCAGTTGTTAAATCAACACCATTTTCTTTTTTAAATGTTTCAACTAAGAAATCAACGATACGATGATCGAAGTCATCTCCACCTAGTTTGTTATTTCCACTTGTAGATTTAACTTCAAATACACCATCACCAATTTCTAGAATAGATACATCAAAAGTTCCTCCACCTAAGTCATATACTAAGATTTGTTCAGTGTGATCTTGTTTATCTAGACCATACGCTAAAGCTGCAGCAGTTGGTTCATTAATAATACGTTCTACTTCAAGACCAGCGATTTTACCAGCATTCTTAGTTGCTTGACGTTGTGAATCATTGAAGTAAGCTGGAACTGTAATAACAGCTTTTGTAACTTTTTCTCCTAAATAACTTTCAGCTGTTTCCTTTAAATTAGAAAGAATCATGGCAGAAATTTCTTCTGGTGTATATTCTTTTCCGTTTGCTTTTACTTTTTCGCTTGTACCCATTAAACGTTTTACGCTAGATACAGTATCTGGATTAGTAACAACTTGACGTTTTGCAGCGGCACCAACAATAATTTCACCATCTTTAAATGCAACTACAGATGGAGTTGTACGTTCTCCTTCTTTATTCGCAATAACAGTGGCACTTCCACCTTCTAAGACACTGACACAACTATTTGTTGTACCTAAATCAATTCCTATTACTTTACTCATAATATCAATCTCCTTTTCTTTATTCACTAACTTTGACCATTGTTGGTCTAATAACTTTATCTTTTAACATATAACCTTTTTGTAACACTTCAATGACGATTCCAGGATCTACACCTTCTCTTTTTTCCGTCATTACTGCTTGGTGATACGTTGGGTCAAATGGTTGATTTAAAGATTCAATTTCTTTCACTTCATATTGATTTAAAATTCCCACTAAATTACAATAAACCATTTTAAATCCTTGTAAGAATTTAGAAACTTCATCTTCTAAATTATCATCATCCATATCAATCGCACGCTCAAAGTTATCTAAAATTGGTAAAACCTCTTTAACCAAACTTTCATTACTATATTTCATTAAACGTGCGGTTTCTTCCTCTTTACGTTTACGATAATTAATCAACTCTGCACGATCACGTAAACTTTTTTCTTCCAATTCATGATTTTTTTCTTCTAACTCATGAACTTTATCTTTTAATTTTTTTATCTCATGTTCATGTGGTTTTTCGTGATTATGATGTTTTTCATGTTTATGTTTTTCGTAATCATGGTGTTTATCATGATGCTTTTCATGACACTCACACTCATGATCGTGTTCACATTTACAGTCTTTATGTTTATCACATTTGTGTTCTTTATACTCGTGATGTTCTTTTTTTATTTCCTTTTCCTTTTTTTCTTTATCCAACTTTCATCACCTCTCTATATTATGTTTAATATAATCTAACAATGTAATTACTCGATCATATTCCATTCGCTTAGGACCAATTAACGCAATGGTTCCTTCTTCCCCATCGACATAATATTTCGTTTTGATGATAGTTACATCATCATCAAATTCGTTTTCACTACCAATATAAATATTGATACCATCATCATCTTGATCATCTTCAATCGCACGAACAATATCTTTATCTTCGAACTTAGAAATAATCTCACGAATTTTATCGGCATTGTTAAATTCTGGCTGCATCAACATATTTCCTCGTCCACTAAAATGAACATCGGTATCTTTCGCAAAATCAGTAAAGGCATTATAGAATGCATTATATAATACTTCATGTTGTTTTACGACTTTTCCAATAACTGGTTTTACTTCGTATTCTAATTTACTACTGACTTCATCAATCGGTGTTCCTACCACTAACTTATTAATCAAGTCTACAGTTTGTTTAATCTCTACAACATCAACGACTTGTGGTAATACAATGTTCTTATGTTCCACATGTCCTTTGTCCGTAATAACAATTGCGATTAGTCTCGTTTCATCCATTGGGACTACTTCAACTTTCTGAACACGATTGTCTTTTGATGAAGAACCTAGAACGACGGAAGTATAACTAGTGAGTTCTGAAATAATTTCCATACTTTGAGTAATCGCATCACTAAGCATTAATGATTGATTATGGAAAATTTGTTGTAACTTTAATACATCTTCCCCACTCAATTCTTTGGGTTCCATAATATAATCAACATAATAGCGATATCCTTTTTCACTAGGAATGCGACCACTAGAAGTATGTGTTTTTTCGAGTAATCCAATCTCCTCTAAAAAACTCATTTCATTTCGAATCGTCGCACTGGAGCAATGCAAGGCATCACATAATGACTTCGATCCAACAGGACGTGCCGTTTTAATGTAGTCTTCTACAATTAATTTTAATAACTCACGTTGTCTTTCATTAATCATTCCATCACTTCCTTTAGCACTCTCGTACCTTGACTGCTCCTTCATTATACTATGATATGTTGGCAATGTCAATATATGAGTGCTAAAAAATATTTATTTTTATTTTTTTGTAAAATAAAAAAGGAAATCAACTTCCTTTTATCGTATATAAAAATAGAGGGTACTTTTGCCTTAAGTGTTTTCTCCAATATAGATTGGAGGTGTAATATGAAATTCTTTTCTAGAAAGGATTGTC
>CALVJM010000080.1 GCA_944332155.1 uncultured Bacilli bacterium | reverse complement strand
TATTCACTTCACGATGTTGTGGATCAAGATTCGTAACTTCTTTTCCATCAATATAAATATGACCCTCTGTTACAGAATCTAACCCGGCAATGGATCTTAATATTGTTGTTTTACCACTTCCAGAAGAACCTAACAAAGTTAAAAACTCACCTTCATATACATCTAAATCAAAATCCTTAATGACATTTTTCTCACCAAAAGATTTTTTTAAGTGTTCAATTTTCAAAATGACTTTTTTCACTATACACACCTACCCTATAATGACATTTTACTACATTTTCTCACAAAAAAAAGAAATAGATTTATTTTTTCTATTTCTTTCCCGTAGAACCAAAACCACCATTCCCACGATTAGTATCGTCTAATTCATTTACTTCTACGTAATCGACTTTCATATAAGGCGCAATTACAAATTGTGCGATGCGCTCTTGTGGTTCAATTGTACGTTCTTCCTTCGAATGATTATGTAAAGCAATCATAACTTCACCACGATAATCAGCATCAACAATCCCTACTTTATTCGCTGGTGCAAGTCCTTGTTTACAAGAAAGTCCACTGCGAGCATAAATAAATCCTCCATATCCTTTCGGAATAGCCATAGATAATCCCGTAGGAACAAACACAGTCTCTCCTGGAGAAATAGTTAATTTTTCTTCGATGCAAGCATATAAATCACTTGCAGCTGCTCCTTCACTACCATAGGTAGGAATTGTCGCATTTTCTCTTACTTTTTTGATTTTTAATTCCATTGATTTCTCTCCTCTTTCATATATTGTTTATCATGTAATATAACTTTTTTTTGTTTTAATGATGCTGGAACATCAATAATTCTTTGATTTGAAGAACCTCTAAACCCTAGTAAAGGATCTTTTAGTTCTTCCACAAATTTTCCATCCACTAATACATCAATATTTTCTAAAATATCTCTCGTATAAGGTAATTTATGACACATATGTTTCATAATCTGTTGATCAAACAAGAATCCGGAAAATAACCATATAGTTTTTTGGGGATAAACCTCTCGAAAAGCTTGAATCGTTTTCCATACTTCTTCTTGATTTTCTGGTTCTAAAGGTTCGCCACCCACAATCGTTAAGCCTTCAATAAAATCGGGTTTACTACTTTCAATAATTTCCTTTATTGTATCATCAGTAAATGGCTCGCCAAAGAAAAAGTCCCAAGCCTCTTGATTAAAACATCCTTTGCATTTATGACGACACCCAGAAACATATAAACTTGTTCTTACTCCTGGTCCGTTCGAAACATCATATTTTTTTATTTTTGCATAATACATACTATCACCTACAAGTGTAACACACGATCTTTAATCTCTTTGGTTTTTCCTACATTCCAAAAGTTTTCACCTAAATAACCACAAGTACGACGAGTAACATTCATTTTATTTTTATCTTTATTATGACAATTTGGACATTCCCATTCTAAGTCATCATTAATGATAATTTCTCCATCAAAGCCACAAACATGACAATAATCACTTTTGGTATTAAATTCCGCATATTGAATATTATCATAAATAAATTTAACTAATTCTTCCATAGCTTCTAAGTTATGTTGCATATTTGGTATTTCTACATAACTAATTGCTCCTCCTGAAGAAAAAGTTTGAAATTGACTTTCAAAAGATAGCTTACTAAAAGCATCAATTTCTTCACGCACATCAACGTGATAAGAATTGGTATAATATCCTTTATCTGTAACATCTTCAATAGTTCCAAATTGTTCTTGATCCACACAAGCAAAACGATAACACAAACTTTCCGCAGGTGTTCCATATAAGGCAAATCCTAGACCAGTTTCTTTTTTCCATTCATCACATTTTTCACGCATGTGTTTCATCACTTTAACTGCAAAATCTGTTCCTCCGTGTTCTTGATTCGTGTGACTTACTCCGGTCATTAATTTAGTCACTTCATAAAGACCAATATATCCCAATGATAAAGTAGAATATCCATTCTTTAACAATTCATCAATTTTTTCATGTTTATCTAAACGGGCAATAGCTCCGTATTGCCAATGAATAGGACTTACATCAGATTGTGTTCCTAATAAAGCATGATGACGACACATCAAAGCTTCTTTACACAACTCTAAACGTTCATCAAATAGTTGCCAAAATTTTTCTTCATCTTGCTCTGCCACAATCGCAATTTGTGGTAAATTGATACTAACAACCCCTTGATTAAATCTTCCCTCAAATTTATAATTTCCATCTTTATCTTTCCAAGGTGATAGGAAACTACGACATCCCATTGGTGAGAAAACATTCCCTTCATAATTCTCACGCATTTTTTTCGCACTAATATAATCAGGATATAAACGTTTACTAGAACATTTAACAGCTAACTTGGTTAAATAATCATATTTTCCACCCTTTAAACAATTATGTTCATCTAATACATAAACAAGTTTTGGGAATGCTGGTGTCACATATACACCTGCCTCATTTTTAATTCCTTGGTAACGTTGTTTTAATATCTCTTCAATAATCATCGCATTCTCTTTTATGTAAGGATCTCCTTTTTCAAGATTTAAGAATAATGTAACAAAAGGAGATTGTCCATTAGTTGTCATTAATGTATTGATTTGATATTGAATCGTTTGAACACCACTAGCTAATTCATCTTTCAAGCGTTCTTCAGCAAGTCCCTCAATTTGTTCTTTGGTTAATTCTTTTTTATATTTTTTTTCAATTTGTTTTTTAAATTTAATATAACTCTTATGTAAATACTTTCCTAAATGTTTAATTTCCACAGATTGGCCACCATACTGACTACTAGCAACAGCCGCAATAATTTGTGTAGTTACAGTACAAGCCACTTGAAAACTTTTTGGAGTTTCGATAAGTTTGCCATGCATAACTGTACCATTATCTAACATATCCCCAATATTAATCAAACAACAATTAAAAATTGGTTGTAAAAAATAATCCATATCATGGAAATGTAATACGCCTTTTTCATGAGCTTCTACAATTTTCTCAGGAAGAAGAATACGCTTTGTTAAATCTTTTGATACTTCTCCAGCAATTAAATCTCGTTGTGTGGATGCTATATAAGCATTCTTATTGGAATTTTCTTCCATTACATCTTTATTACTATTTTTAATTAATGATAAAATAGATTCATCTGTAGTATTACTCTTACGTACTAAGGCACGAGTGTAGCGATATGTGATATATTCTTTCGCTAAAGCAAATTTATTAATTGACATTAATTTTTGTTCAATAATGTCTTGAATATCCTCCACTAACATACGTCTTTTACGAAGACTCTCAATATATTTAATAATATTTTTTATTTGTGTTTCGCTAACGCGATCTTCCTCTTTTACATTCGCATTCGCTTTATTAATCGCAATACGAATTTTTGATGGATCATAATCTACTGAACTACCATCACGTTTAATTACTTTCATGTTATCTCACTCCTAGTTTACTCATACATTGTAACACCTTTTTGATATTTATTTTGTTGCATTTGCAACAAAATAAAAAATATGTTAAACTTTTTTTAGGTGATAAAATGACAACGTATATATTTAAAGGTATTTCTGATAATGACCAAAAAAAGTTATTGACACAATTATACGCTAAAACTTTACACTATCACAAAGGAAGCACTGTTTTAAACAATGTTGGTAAAACTGATATGATGGGAATTATCAACGAAGGAAGTGTCAATATAATTAGAATTGATTATAATGGTACTAAAACTATTATCGAAACATTAGGTAAAGATGAAATCTTTTATGCACAAACTTTTAAATCAGATAACAATGAATTATCTATTATCACACAAGAAGAAAGTAGAATTACTCTATTTGAATACACTACTATGTTGAATCTCAAACCACGTTATCAAGATTTACAAAGAAAAATGTTAGATAATTTTACACAAATTATTATTGATAAATTAAACCAAAATATGGAACGAATACAAATTTTAACAAAAAAAACAATTCGTGAGAAATTATTAGCTTATTTTCAAAACGAAGCCAAAAAGCACCATCGAAAAGTATTTAAATTAAATTTAAGTTTAACCGATTTAGCTGATTATCTTGCGATTGATCGAAGTGCGATGATGAGAGAAATTAAACATTTAAAAGAAGACCGTATTATTATTATTGAAAAGAAAAGAGTTACATTACTTGTATAACTCTTTTTATAATTTTTCTATCTCATCTTTTGATAAAGAAGTCATTTCCATAATAAACTCTATTGATTGGTTAGCATCCTTCATTCTTTTAGCAATAGTCAATTGTTCAATTTTTTTACCTTCCTGTTTTCCTTCCTGTATTCCTTCTTGATGACCTATGTCTCTAGCTTCATCTCTAATAGAATTTTCGATCATTTTGGCATCTTTCTCATAATCCCACCATCCTGGTTCCCCTTTACGGATTATCTTTACTGTATCGATAAA
>CALVJM010000079.1 GCA_944332155.1 uncultured Bacilli bacterium | reverse complement strand
GCTTGCGCTAAAGCTTCTTTTAAAATCTCTTTAGTAATTCCTTTAATTTTAATATCCATTTGTAATGCACAAATACCTTTCTTTGTACCAGCTACTTTAAAGTCCATATCTCCTAAATGATCTTCCATTCCTTGAATATCTGTTAAAATAGTATAATCATCACCGTCAGTAATAAGTCCCATCGCAATACCGGCAACAGGAGCTTTGATAGGAACACCGGCAGCCATTAAAGCCATACAACCGGCACAAATACTAGCTTGACTTGATGACCCATTACTTTCTAATATTTCTGATACCACACGAATTGTGTATGGGAACTCTTCCTCACTAGGGATTACTTGTGCAAGAGCACGTTCACCTAATGCACCATGTCCAATCTCTCTTCTTCCAGGAGCACCATAACGTCCAGTCTCTCCAACACTAAATTGAGGAAAGTTATAATGTAACATAAAACGTTTTGATGTTTCTAAATCAAGACCATCTAAGATTTGATGTTCACCTAATGCACCTAACGTTACCGCACTAAGCGCTTGTGTTTGTCCGCGCGTAAATAAAGCTGAACCATGTGCACGTGGTAATAAATCAATATCCGTAGATAAAGGACGAATTTCATCCATTGCACGACCATCCGCACGAGTATGTTCTTTTACAACAATACTTCTAAATAATTCATATTCAATATCTTCTAATACTAATTTGACTCCCGTAATTAGTTTTTTTAACTCTTCACTTTCTAACTCTTTATTTTCTTCTTCATATAGAGTTACTATTTCTTCTTTAATTTGATCTATTGCCGCATATTTTTCTAATTTATCTTTTATACGTAATGCTTGATCTAAACGTGTAGTTGCAAGTTCTTTTACTCTTACTTTTACTTCTTCTGGAATCTGAAGAACTTCATATTCCATTTTTTCTTCTCCTATTTGAGCAACAATTTCATCTTCAAACGCAACTAATTCTTTAATCGCTTCATGTCCAAACATTAATGCCTCTAACATTTCATCTTCAGATACTTCTTTAGCTCCAGCCTCAACCATGTTAATCGCATCTTTTGTTCCGGCTACTGTAAGATCAATATCACTCATTTCCATTTGTTCAATCGTTGGATTAATAATCAACTGTCCATCTACACGCCCTACTTTAACCGCCGCAACTGGTCCATCAAATGGAATCTTACTAATTGAAGTTGCAAGTGATGACCCAAATAACGCCGCCATTTCTGGTGAATGATCCGGATCTACTGATAAAATAGTGTTGACAATTTGTACTTCATGTTTAAAGTCACTTGGGAATAAAGGGCGCATTGGACGATCTATCATACGTGCCGCCAACGTCGCATTCTCTGTTGGTCTTCCTTCCCTTTTAATAAAACCACCTGGTATCTTACCTACAGAATACAATTTTTCTTGGTATAACACCATTAATGGAAAAAAGTCCGCAAGTACATTTACATTTTTTGATACAACAACAGTTGATAAAACAACGGTATCTCCAAAACGTACTAACACCGATTCACTTGCTTGTTTCGCTAATTCTCCATGTTCTACAACTAACTTTTTTCCTCGAAAATCTAATTCAAATACTTTTTTCATACAATACCTCCCACTCTGAAATAAGATATCATTTCATCAAAAAAGTAGACACCAAAAATAAGTGCCTACCTTTAATTCATTATTTTCTTAAACCTAAATCAGAAACAATTTTACGATATCTAGTAACATCTGTTTTGAATAAATAGTTTAATAAACTTCTTCTTTGTCCTACTTTTTTAAGTAGTCCACGTCTTGTATGGAAATCATGTTGGTGTTCTTTTAAATGTTCTGTTAAATTCTTGATTTCTTCTGTAAGAATAGCAATTTGAACTTCTGCAGAACCAGTATCATTCACACCTTTTCCATACTTTTTAACGATTTCTGCTTTTGCTTCTTTTGTTAAAGCCATAATTTTTTCCTCCTTTTTAACATTCGCTTTTACTGAGTAGAATTCGGAGACTATTCAACCAAGTAAAAGTACAATTATAATATACACTAGTTTTTTTATATTTACAAGATAAAAAATTAATTTTTATCATTTTCTCATTATTTTCTGTAAAGTTTTTTCTTTTTTCTTTCAAAACAACATCTTGAAAGTTCATTTTCGTTATCAATAATAGTAAATTCTAAACCATATTGTTCACACAAAAGATACATATATCTTTTATCAATTAAGTATGCATATCCAACAATAAGATCAAAAGAAATAAATGTTATCTCAGGATGGTCTTTAAATAGTACGGTGACATCTCGAAACACTTGCAACGTGTATCGTTCCCTGCAATCAGTTTTATCCACACAATCAAATTCCATAAAATTTTTATGTGCCACCTTAACATCATCTACTTTATATAATATTTATAATGACAAACTATATTTTTTGTAAAGTTTTTTTTCGAATTTTCTTAAAATAAATAGTTGGATAATCTCCTTCTGTTTCAACATTTACAGAAAATTTTAATCCAAACGTTTGGCATAATTGATTCATATATTCATCATTAATTAAATTATTTTGACAAATTTTAACGATATATTGACGTGTTTCTATACTTTCAAAAGGATCAAAATAAACCATTTCGCAATCCGGATCAAGAGAAAATTTTTCAAATGCTTTTTTCAGCAATTCTTCTGTATAAAGATATTGTTTTTCTTGAAAAGCTTTTTCTTCTAACAACATTTCCTTTTCTTTCTTTAACCACCATTTTAATTTCATAACTACACCTCAACTTCTCTTTACAGATATTTATAGTAACAATAAATTTAGTTATTGTCAAATTGTGATACAATAGGAACGGATGTGATTGTATGATTTTAAATATTAGTGGAAGAACCGATATTGTTGCTTTTTATACACCTTGGTTTAGGAAACGCTTACAAGAAGGTTTTGTCGATGTGCGTAATCCTTTTTATCCAAGACTAATTCAACGTATTTTCTTTGATGATGTTGATGCGATTGTGTTTTGTACAAAAAATCCATTACCCATTCTTCCCTATCTATCTGAAATCACTATTCCTATGATTTTTCAAGTAACATTAACACCATATCACAAAGATTTAGAACCAAATCTACCCCCTAAAGGTCAAATCATAGAAGGGATTAAGAAACTTGCTACTATAATTCCAAAAGAATTTCTCTATGTTCGTTATGATCCTATTCTTATCAATCCAACTTATACCTTAGACTATCATATTCGTGCTTTTCAACATTTATGCCAAAAGTTAGACGGGAGTGTTTCACAAATTATTGTTTCTTTTGTCGATTACTATAAAAATGTCGAAAATAATGCTTCTACACTACAATTAAAAAATATTACAGAAGAAGATTTAAAAATAATCGGTACAGAGTTTAGCGCAATTGCTAAAAAACATCATATGACAGTTCAGACATGCGCAGAAGAAAATGATTTACATGAATACGGATTCTTAAAACGTGATTGTGTAGATTTTACTACTCTCTTTAAATTAACCGGTAAAACACATTTTACTGAATGGAAAGCACGTAACAATCCTTATTGTCATTGTGCGAAAATGATTGATATCGGCGCATACAATAGTTGTCCACACCGT
Source organism: uncultured Bacilli bacterium (assembly GCA_944332155.1). Classification (GTDB taxonomy): domain Bacteria; phylum Bacillota_I; class Bacilli_A; order RF39; family UBA660; genus Pelethosoma. Next base: position 896 of record CALVJM010000079.1, on the reverse strand, counting down.
TGTAAATATTGTTATGCAAACTTTAAAGAAGAAGAAATACACAATAATCAAAAACAACATGATTCTAACTCTTCACTATTATTAGGGCATATCCAAGAGACTGACGAAATAAAAAAACTATCAGATAAAAGAAGTCACTTTTATGTGGAGTAAAATGGGAATTTTTTGAACTTTTTCGGCTTTTAAAAATTGAACATATTCTTGATATAATTGAACAAGAAAATAATTGGTAGTTGGAACTTTCATTTTTAAAATAGTTTCTACATCTGGACTCAATAATAATTGTAAGATAAAACAAATTTCCTCCCATTCTTGATTTTTAGTTAACTGACTAAAATCAATGGTTCTTTCTTGTTCTAACACTTCTAATGAGCTACCAGTAATCTCTTCTTGATATTCTTGTTTTAATGATTCATATCGCTCTTCTAAACGTTTAAATCGTTCATTCCCAATTCTCTTCTTTAATATAAAAACATCATCATATGAACTACAACGTAACAACTCTAAAAAATCAAACATTTCCTCTAATTTATATTTGTACATTTTTCTCACCTCGCTTCCACCATATCAAAAAGCAAATAGTTTGACAAATGAACAAATTATAATATTTGAACCTCATAACATTAAAAAAAAGAGAAATTTAATTATCAAATTTCTCTTTTTTTATATTCTAAATAAATGTTTTCCATGGTTTTAGTAATGTTTCATCTTTTTTATATTTTTGATAAATACTTAATAAATTATTGTGTTCATCAATCATTACAACGATTTCATCATTGTGACTATTGGAAAAAAATTGACCATACTTTATTTTTTGTCTTTCTTCTTCAGACACTACTTTCTTAGGATAATGAGAAACTAAATCAAACATTGGTTGAATCTGAACTTCTCCTCTT
>CALVJM010000078.1 GCA_944332155.1 uncultured Bacilli bacterium | reverse complement strand
ATATCTACACATAATGCGGTATAAGGTTTCTTACTGATAGATACATTATAAACTTTCGTAAATAAATCTTGATATAATACAATATTGACGTCTACTCCACGTTTAAAGCGTCCAGTGAATACTAAGCGATCTTCTTCTTTCGTAAATTCAATTTCATGTTCTTCTTTTATTTCTTTAAGATCAGAAGTAGAAGGTGATAAACCAAAACCAGTTTCTGTTACTTCTGTTTTACCAAGACTTCCAAGTCTTTTTGCTTGTCCTTTTTGATATTCTCCAACTTCATAAACATTCATTTTTTCTACACGATAATTATTGGTTGGTAACTTTATTTCGAAAATCACTTCATCATTTAATAATTCCACAGTATCGGAAACAAGCTCGTCGGCTCCACCTAATCCTGCTGGTTGATTTTGAACTTTTCCATCTTTATAAACGATTCCTCCTGAATGAACAATATAATGATCTTTTTCAATATAATCAACGTCTGAAATATATGGAGAATAGAATTCACTTCCGCGTTCTTTTCCATATTCCCATACTTGTTCAATTATCATTTCATCCGTATCGATTTTATACATCACACCACGTGTATAACTATCTTCGGCAGATACATATTCTTCTTTTACTTTTGATTTATTATTGCCATTATCTAAAATAAATACATATCCTTCTGGTGTAATCATTGCCGCATGTTGACTCCATTGCCATTCAAAGTCATCTCCAACTGGGGTAAAGAAATATTTTTGATACTCTTCACTCCAGTTCGTTGAATCACCAATAATCCAATTTAATTCACCTGACTCATAATCAATGTTGATAACCGCATCTTGATGTCTTCCTGATAGGGTAATAGAATTGGTAGCTTCATCATACCAAACCGAATTATTGTGGAACCAGTCATAATTAATCCAATTCTCACTTTTTCCTTCTTCCATTGGTAATACATCTTTTAAATCAAATGTTTTTACAATATTTCCTGTCGTACGATCTAACTCTACAATATAATCTTCCACAGTTCCAGATGGATTATTAAAATCATCACTCGCAACTAATAAATTTCCGTTTGGAAGTTCATCATAATCATGGTGATAACCGCCAGGTAAGCTATATTCTTGATAGATCTTACCTAATAAATCAATCTCATATAACCCTGTCATATAATAAGGAGAGTTGATTAAACGTTCAGTACTAATTAATAAATGTCCATTTTCTAATCTTGCATTATCCCATAAGGCATTACTACTCAAATACCAACGAACATCTCCATTTACATCATACGCACAAGTATATCCTTTACTAGAAGGAGTGAAAAAATATAAATCATTTGAAAGATTTTCTTTATCGGCTTCTACACTTGTTGGCAAGATAAAATCTTCTGGTAAAGCCTCTGTTTTGATTTTAAGTTCTTTCTCTTTTTCCTTTCCATCTTCTGTATAGGTAATCGTAACAATATTTTCTGTATCTGGATATAATCCATAAACTGGTAAATAGTGAATTTTACTAGATTCAAAAGTATGACTAAAGGTAGATAACTCATCTTCTCCATAAACCGTTATGGTTGGCGTTACTTCTTCTTCTGTTTCAAACATCACTAAAGCTGTTAGTGGAGAATTGTGATAGGGATCTAACACAACATTAGGATTATCAATCGTATATCCCTTTGTGATCAGTTCTTCTTCATACTTTGCTTGTTTGGTAATTAAACTTTCTGTTACCGCTAGTTCTTTGGTATTTACAAATTGATGGTTATATATCAATATCCCCCCAAAAATAAGTACTAAAAGTATCACTATAATAATTAAAATAATATTCTTTTTCTTCATAATTTTCCTCCTCACCATTATCTTATCTTAAATAATTATTCTTTTTCAATAACGCGGAAGTTGAAAAAACTCAACCTTGTGTTGAGTTAACAGTGATCTAGTGATAAAGGAACTTTATAAGTTGTTGTTTTTCCATTCATATCGGTCGCATTAATTTGTAAATAAAGATTTTCATTTTTATAAATTTTACATTGCTGTTCATAATTATCAATTTTAAAAGTAATATCTTTTAAGAATTCTTCTAAAGTCATTGATGTATCTTTTTTGACATATTCTTGAATCTTAGTCTCTGTATTTTGATTTACTTCATATAAATTACATTCTAAACGTTGATATATTGTCGTATCTTCCTCTCCACAATATTCAATATGCGAAATATAAATAGAAGATTTATTCACGTTATAGGCAATACTTCCTGAAAGTTTAAATTGATTACAATTTGCTGAAATGGTTTTAAACTCAAATTCATCCGTCATTTGAGAATATGTATATCCAAAAATACCTAATAAAATAAAAAGAACACAAATACCTATGATATACCATTTATATTTTTTCACAAACGTTGTTTTCGGATTAGTACTTGTTTTCCCATCTAGTAAATCTTCCATAGGAATTTCGAAATCCTTACAAATTTCTCGAAGTAATACAATATCCGGAATATTTTTTCCATTTTCCCATTTACTAACTGCTTGATAAGTTACGCCATACTTATCGGCAAATTGTTTTTGTGTTAAATGGTTCTTTTTACGAATTTCTTTAATCATTTGACCTATACATTCTGGATTCATAAACATCACCTTATATATAAATTGTAATATTTTTTTTATTTTTTTGTCAAGGTATCATTAACTTAAAGAAGACATATTTCTTAATATTTGATATACTATGGATAGAGGTGTTTATAATGAGAAAATGTTTTATGATGATGGTACTAATGTTGGTCTTAGTACCTGGGTTTATAGTACACGCAGAAGGCAGTAAACAAGATTATACGATCAATGATTTAAATATGACCGTTTCTTTAAATCAAGATTGGTATACATTAACTAAAAATACGATGCTTAGTGAGGAAGAATTAGACTTACTCGGTATGAGTCAAACAGAATTTGAAGATTTTTTTACTAATAATCAAGTTGATCTATATTCTACTTCTGAAAACTTTGACTTTTTTATCCGTTCTAATGATTCCGATATCAACAACTTAAACAACTATTCAGATCAAGAAATTAACAGCTTGGCAGATGAAATCGCAAGAAATACTAGTTCACTTGAATATCAACTTTGGAAGAATAAAAACTTAACTTATATTGAATCTAGTTACTACGATAGTATTAATTCTTTATATATTTATGAATTTTATACTGTAGTAAATCGTAAAAACATTACTTTTTCAGCTCAGAAAGAAACCGAATTTACCAATCAAGATAAAACCGAAATTAAAGATATTATGGAAAATGTAAAGATAGAAGTTTTAGATCAATATAAAAAGGAAGAAGGGCGTCTTACTAATGAAATGACACCCCTTCTTGCCGGATTCTTAATTGTAGGTGGAATTATTTGTGTAGGTATTATTATATTACTAACTAGAAAAAAACATTAATCAATATTTTTTACTAAATCGAAGGTATATCCTTCTTTTTTCATCGTTTTAATAAAATCATCCATGGCCAAATAGTTTCCCTTAGAAGTAGGATGTAATAAATATATCGCTCCATTATGAACACGTTCAATCATCGATTCTAAAGCTTCTTCTTTTGTTAGTTTATCATCCCAATCTTGATATGCTGCACTCCAAAAATACGTTTTATAACCTAAATCTTTTACAATTGATAAACTACGTAAACTATATTCTCCTTTGGGTTCACGATAAATATGATTCATCGGTTTACCTGTAGCTTTTTCAAATGCTTCTTCCGTAACAATTAATTCATTCAAATATTTTTCAAAATGAGCTTTCGTCGCAAGACTAGGCATAGATGGATGCGTTGAAGTATGGTTGCCAACAGAATGACCTTTATCTACTAAATGACGCATCAGTTCCGGATGGCTTTCAATATAATGACGACATAAAAAGAAAGTAGCTTGAACATCATTTTGATCTAATATTTTTACAATCTCTTCTAAATACGTTTCATTATTTCCTTCATCAAATGTTAGATATAAAACCTTTTCATCAGCTCCCATCGCATAGGCACCATATTTCTTTAATTCTTCATTGGATATATCAATCGTCGGTCTTTTCCCATCTCGTTTATTGTTAGTACCCCAACCATGAATTGTATTATCAATTTGGTCATATTCTGCTTTGTATTCTGCTTTTGTACTTAACTTTATATTGACAAAACGTTTAGCTTCTATCGTGTTACCTAGCGAATTTGTTACCTTATAAGTAATCTCATAAGTACCTGGTGTTTGATTGTCAATATTATTCTTTACTTTTACTTTTTTTGTTAAACTGCCATCATGATCATCATGAGCCACGTATCCCTTTTCTTTATATTCTTCTCCTATTTGTAATTGAATCATACGTGAACCTTTCAATTCTAATACAGGATAGTCATTAACTTTTCTTGAATGGGAGATAAAAAAATGATTGAATGTGAAAACAATGCATAATAGAAGAATGGCAAGTATTATCACCACATAAACTCTCTTTTTTGACATAGATTCCTCCTTAGTACTACATTATATGGAAGAGGATCAAAAAAAAGACATTATGATGGAGACTGCTGAAAAAGTATACAAAGATTATTGTAAACTATATCAGTAGTCTTTTTGTTTTGATATAATATATATAA
>CALVJM010000077.1 GCA_944332155.1 uncultured Bacilli bacterium | reverse complement strand
TTTTTTAAAAAAACTGCCATTTACTCTTACAAATATGTATTTAGAACAAAATCTGAAATTTAACTTTTCATTTCACTATATAATCAAATTAGGTGAATAATATGACATTAGAAGAAGAGATATTTCAAAGAAAAGAAGTGAATTGGGAAAGTTTACTTTCATTTGGTTTCATTTTAAAAGATTCTGATTATGATTATCGCACTACGTTTATGAATGATGATTTTGAAGCGCATATTCATATTCATTTCGATGGTTCTGTTTCTGGTGAAGTTTATGATACAGAAACAGGGGATGAGTACTCTAATATTCGTATTAAAAGTGCCCGTGGAGCATTTGTTATGCAAGTACGTGAAGAGTATCAAAAAATCTTACAAAACATCGCTGATTCTTGTTTTACAACTAAATATTTTATATCAGAACAAGCAAATCGTATTACTCAATTAATAAATGAAAAATATGGAACAGTACCCGAATTTCTTTGGGAACGTTCTCCTGATTATGCGATTTTTAGACATGTTAATAATCAAAAATGGTATGGCGTAATTATGAATATTTCTTATGAACGATTAAATAAGGAATGTCATGGAATGGTTGAAGTTTTAAATGTGAAAATTAATCCTGCCGAAAAAGAAATTTTATTAATGAATGAGGGATTTTATCTTGCGTATCACATGAATAAAAAACATTGGATAACAATGGTATTGGATGATACGATTTCGGATCAAGATATTTTTGAACATATTAAATATAGTTATGAATGTACAAAATAAAAGTCTAATTCCGTCAACTACTATCAAGGATGATTGCCATTCTTTTTTTTGTATGCTATGATACTGTTATACATAATAGAGAGGATTTTTATATGAAATGGTACACATATACAAAAGAAAAAGTATTAGAATTATGTAAAACAACCAGTCAAGGATTAACAGAAGAAGAAGCAAATAAACGATTACAAGAAAATGGTAAAAATGTATTACCTAGACAAAAAAGAGATTCAGTGGGTAAAATATTTCTTCATCAATTTTTAGATCCAATTGTCATATTATTGTCAATTAGTACAGTCTTTTCCATTATTGTTGGAGAGGTTGTCGATGCGTTCGCCATTTTTATCGTCATTCTTGCCGATCTTGCGATGGGAACATATCAGGCTTGGAAAGCAGACAAATCTGCTGAAAGTTTAATTCAAATGATTAAAGTAAATGCTCGTATTCGTCGCGATGGTAAAGTTGTCGAAAAAGAAGCGAGTGAATTAGTTGTTGGAGATATTGTATTACTAGAATCAGGAAATAAAATTAGTGCCGACATGGTAATTTTATCATCTAGTAATTTAACAGTAGATGAATCCGTATTAACGGGAGAAAGTATGGGTGTTGAAAAAGAAGCAGGGGAATTACCTGAAGACACTTATCTTGCGGAACGAAAAAATATGGTATTCGCAGGAACTTCGGTTTTAGTAGGGCGTGCCGAATGTGTAGTTGTTGCAACGGCATTAGATACTGAAATTGGTCATATTCATCATACTGTTACTACAACGAAAGAAACAAAATCTCCATTAACAATAAGAATGAAAACATTTTCTAAACAAATTAGTATTGTGGTTGTCGTAATTGCCATTTTACTCGCAATATTATTATTCAGTAAAGGATTACCAACTAATGAAGTATTATTATCTGTCATTGCTCTTTCTGTAGCGTCTATGCCGGAAGGATTACCTCTTGCTTTAACGATGGCTTTAACGATCGGATCTAATCGTATGGCTAAGAAAAACGTTATTGTAAAGCGTTTAAATTCTGTTGAAAGTTTAGGAAGTTGTACGGTTATTGCGACCGATAAAACAGGAACTTTGACGGTTAATGAACAAACTGCTAAAGTAATATTATTCCCTGATGATACAAAAGTTCAAATAGATGGAGTAGGATATAATGATGAAGGGTCGATTACCGTAACAGATGGTAATGAACAAAATAATATCCAAGAAATAGCTTATGTTGGTGCCTTAAATAATGAAGGACGTCTTTTCAAAAAAGATGGTAATTGGACTCATCATGGTGATTCAATTGATGTAGCCTTTTTAGCTCTTGCACTAAAAGAAAAAGTAGAAATTGATCCTAAAGTGATTACCAAACAAATTCCTTATGAATCAGCGAATAAGTATTCTGCGGTATACTATCGTGAAAATGAAGATGAATTTGTAACGGTAAAAGGTTCTTTTGAAGTAATTTTAAATTTTTGTAACACTATGAAAACACCTAATGGAGAGCTTCCTTTAGATGTTCAAAAATTACAACAACAAAATGAGTTATTAGCTAAAAATGGATATCGTGTGATTGCCCTTGCCAAAGGAAAAGGTGAGGGAACCGAAATTAAAAATTTAACTTTTTTAGGAATGGTTGGATTCATTGATCCGATTCGTGATGATGCGAAAATATCAATTCAAGAATGTCACAAAGCCGGAATTAAAGTAGCGATGATTACAGGAGATCACCCTTTAACAGCTTTTCATATTGCTCAAGAATTAGATTTAGTTACTTCTATGGATGAGGTAACGACCGGAAAAGAAGTAGGACTTTATTTGGAAAAAGGAGAAAAAGAATTTGATCAGTTCATTAAACAAAAACGTGTATTTACAAGAGTTACTCCTTTAGAAAAATTAAAAATTGTAGAGTCTTATAAACGTATGGGTGAGTTTGTTGCTGTAACGGGAGATGGTGTAAATGATGCGCCAGCTATTAGAAGTGCAAATATTGGAATATCAATGGGAAGTGGAACAGATGTAGCGAAAGAAACGGCTTCCATGATTATTGTTAATGATGATTTTTCATCGATTGTAACAGGAGTTAAAGAAGGAAGAAGTGCTTATAGTAATATTCGTAAAGTAAGTTATATGTTACTATCTAGTGGTCTAGCTGAAGTGTTATTCTTTATGTTCTCGGTCTTATTTAATTTTCCAATGCCACTTGTTGCCATTCAATTATTATGGATTAATATTATTACCAGTGGTTTACAAGATTTAGCTCTTTCTTTTGAACCAGCAGAAGATGATATTATGGAATTACCACCTAGAAAAACGGATGAATCAATCTTTAATAAATCATTTATTATGGAAACATTAGTGTCCGGTATAGGAATTTCAATTCTTGTTTTTGGAGTTTGGGTTTATTTGTTAAAAGAATTAGGAATGAATGAAATGGACGCACGTGGACACATTTTAGTTTTAATGGTATTTATTCAAAATATGCATGTGTTAAATTGTCGTAGTGAAGTTAATTCTATTTTCTCAAAGAAAATTCATAAAAACAATTTTGTAATCTTTAGTATTGTATCAGCTGTTATTTTACAGATTATCATCATGAATGTACCAATTCTATCACATTTATTACAAGCTAATACAGTACCTATGAAAGATATGTTTATCTTATTTATTCTATCTTTAAGTATTCTATTCTTAATGGAAATTTATAAGTGGATATTACGTCAAAAAAAGCGCGGTTAAAGCGTTTTTTTGATTGTTTTGAATTTGACAAAACAGGGATAATATCTTCTAAATTCTTTATATTCAATCGATTAAATTCAAGATTTTAATTCTGAAAATTATAGTAGAGAAGGAGCTCAATCTTTAGAAAAAATAGATAATATATAACAAATTTATCGTTCAATAGTTATGTATTATCCTTCTAAACGAGTTATTTATCATGTTGATTCTAAAGAGAATCGCTTAGTTTTTTTAAAAAACCAATTGATGTCCCTGAAAAAGAACTATTTATACTATTGAATATTTTATGGGTTATTCCACTATAGATTCAAAAAAAGTAGGATTTTTTGACGTTGAAAGTGCTAAGAATGTATGGTTTAATGATGGAAACGTTTATTACATTTATCAAGATTTTTAAACTCTTTTCTAACAAGAACATTTGCTCATAGAAGAACAATATACGAAAGAAGATATTAATAACTATTGTTCAGGATTATTAGGAATGAGTAAAGACGTTTATAAATAATATGATGTTTGGGATTAAAGAAAAGTTCCATTAGAAGAGAAATTTGAAAAAAATAAAATAATGAAAAATTAGCAACATGCTATAAAATAAGATAGAAGTTCAAACTTTAAAGGTGGAGAAAAAATAATAAATGTTGAAAAAAAGGTTGGAAAGAAACATAGAATATGGTATAATTAAATTGCTTTCGAAAAAAATGTTTTAAAAAATGTAAAAATTGTGAAAAAAGTATTGTCAAATGTTAAAAAATACGATATACTTTAATAGTCGTCGTTATAAATGGGCTTGTAGCTCAGCTGGTTAGAGCGCACGCCTGATAAGCGTGAGGTCGATGGTTCAAGTCCATTCAGGCCCACCATTTATAATGCCTCTTTAGCTCAGTTGGTTAGAGCATCTGACTGTTAATCAGGGGGTCGTAGGTTCAAGTCCTACAAGAGGCGCCATTGATTTTGGCCTGTTGGTGAAGCGGTTTAACACACATGCCTTTCACGCATGCATTCACGAGTTCAAATCTCGTACAGGTCACCAAAGAGTTTATAAATCTTCTTCGGAAGATTTTTTTTCATATGGTCTTTTACTTGACTTATTCTAAAAATGACATTAAAATAAGAATAGAGTGAATTAATTTTTACTTTAATATAGATGGAGGTATATATGGAAAACTTAATATTCTCCATTTTACTAGTTGTGATTGGAATCTTTGTTGGGATTATTATCCTAGCGGTTATTAATTATATGCGAGAAGGTAGTACTTCTTCAAAAATAGAAAAAATGTTAGAGAAAGCTCGTAAAGAAGCTGAAAAAATTAAAAGAGAACAAGTTTTAGAAGCAAAAGAAGAAGCTCATAAAATTAAAATGGACACGGATCGTGAAGTAAAAGAAAAGAAAAATGAGATTCGTGAATCCGAAGAACGTTTATTGACACGTGAAAGTAATATGGATCGTCGTGATGCCACATTACAAAATCGTGAAGAAATGTTAG
>CALVJM010000076.1 GCA_944332155.1 uncultured Bacilli bacterium | reverse complement strand
ATGTAAAAACAATTGTTTATAATGTCAACCATGACACTTTAGATGGGACAGAACAAATTATTAGTGCTGCAAGTTGTACAACAAACTGTCTAGCACCTGTATGTAAAGTGTTAAATGATGTATTTGGTATTGAAAAAGGATATATGACAACCGTTCATGCTTATACAAATGATCAAGCAATATTAGATGTTGCTCATAAAAAAGGAGCTAAAGCTCGTCGTGGACGTGCAGGAGCAGCTAATATTGTTCCATCTTCTACTGGAGCAGCAAGTGCTATTGGACTAGTAATTCCAGAGATTTCTGGAAAATTAAAAGGAAGCGCAATGCGTGTACCAGTAACAGATGGTTCAGTTGTTGATTTAACACTTGAATTATCAAGAAATACAACCGTAGAAGAAATTAATCAAGCTTTCAGGGAACATGCGAATGAAACAATGGGATACACAGAAGATCCAATTGTATCTAGTGATATTATCGGTTCTCGCTATGGATCGATGGTTGATGGACTTCTTACTGACGTATTAGAAGTAGATGGAAAACAATTAGTAAAAGTCATTGCTTGGTATGATAACGAAATGAGTTATAGTGCTCAAATGGTTCGTACTGCGGAATATTTAGGAACAATGAAATAATCATTGTTCTTTTTATTTGAAAAAGTTATCCACAGGAAAATGATAATATAATCATAATAAATTTTTAAATATTTAAATTTTCCACAGGATATTTTGTATTTGAGAGTAAAAGTGATATAATAACTTTACTATTATGAGCGGGTGTATGTATGAATCAAAAAACAAGTTTAAAAGATTTAAAAATTATGTGGAAGTATTTAAAAACTCGTAAAGTAACTTTAATCCTCTATAGTATTCTTTTAATTGTTAATATTGTTCCACAAATTGCTTACGGACTTTTATGGGGACTTACTTTACAAGCTTTAGTATCTAAGAATATGGAATTATTTGTAACAATGCTACTGTTACTTGAAGGAATGAATATCTTTTTAAGTGATATTCTTTACATCGTAAGAATGAGATTGTATAAAACTTTAGAGATTACATTTATTAAAAACGTAACAAAAGATTTGTATAACAAAATGAATTGCTTACCATCGGAAGCTTTTGAAAAAATGGGTGTTGGTGAATTTATTAATCGCTTATCTTATGATCCTGAACAAATCATGAGTTTATTAAATCAAATTATTGAATTATTTGCTAGAGGATTTGTAGCCATTTTTGCAGTTGTTTTTGCATTTTCCATTTCTCTTCTTTTAGGTATAGAAATCGTTATATTTGGTTTAATAATGGGAATATCTTCTTATATCGTTTATCCAAAAATTAAACAAAAACAAAAGGAAATTAATCAAGAACGAGATCAATATGTAAAAAAAGCAACAGAGAACTTATCTGGTATTCGTGAAATTAAAGCTTTAAATATTAAAAAAAATACGGAAAAGCAGTTGTACCAATCCATCGATCACATGTTTTCTCATATTAAAAAGAGTGATAACTATAAGGTAAATTATAGAGGGTTGCTAGGGATACTATATGAGCTTTTACAATTTGTTATTTTCCTTACTTGTGGTTATTATTTTATACAAGGTCACATTGTTTATTCTACCTTCATTATGATAGAAAATTATCTTTGGCGAGTTGATTATGTCGTAAGTAGCTTAAGTGAATTGATTATTAATTATAATAAAGTAATGGTTTCTATCCAAAGAATGAATGAAATTTTAAATAATAAACTTTACGCTGATGAAAAATTTGGATCTGTAGAGGTAAAAGATCCAGTTGGTGTAATTAATTTTCAAAACGTATATTTTAAATATTATGATGAAGAAAAAAATATTTTGAATGGTATTACAATGAATTTGCGTCCTAACCAAAAAATTGCGATTGTAGGTAAAAGCGGAAATGGAAAGAGTACAATCTTTAATTTATTATTACGTTATTTTGATGTAACAAAAGGTAAAATATTAATCGATGGCATTCCTATTGAAGATATTAGTGAGAAATCTCTACGACAAATGATATCTATCATTCGTCAAGATCCTTTCTTATTCAATCGAACTTTATTGGAAAATTTTCAACTTGTAAAGCCTGATGTAACATTAGAAGAAGTTAGAAAAGTATGTAAAAAAGCTTATATTGATGATTATATTATGAGTCTACCAAAACAATATGACACTATGATTGGTGAAGGTGGTATTAACTTAAGTGGGGGGCAAAAACAACGTATTGCGATTGCTAGAACGTTACTTTTGAACACTAAAATTATACTTTTCGATGAAGCAACAAGCGCACTCGATAATGAATCACAAAACTATATTAAAAAGACGATGGATGAATTGGTCAAAAATCATACGGTTCTTATCATCGCTCATCGCCTTTCTACTATTGTCGATTCCGATGAAATTCATGTTATTCACAAGGGAAAAGAAATTGCTTGTGGAAAACATGAAGAATTAATGGAAAATTGTTCTGTTTACCAAACTTTATACACAAGCGAACAATAATTAGTAAGGTAATTACTGAAAAATGATATAATACAAAAACAGGTGAGAAAATGAATTCAGATTTAAAATTAATAAAGAAAAAATATGGTGAAGAAATGAGTCACTTATGTCGTGAATTATTTCCAGTTATTTTGGAACAAGAGGGATTACTTTCTAAACTTTTATTAGATAATTTTGAACCATCACATTTCTTGTATGAAGATATTGTAAAAAATGGTGTGGTAAATAGTTTTAAAAATTATATTTACAGTTTAGTAGATGTTGAATTAGAGAAGGAAGTAAAAGTAGATAAGAATCCTAAAGAACTACTAAGTGAAGCAGGTTATGATTTATACGAATGTCGTAGTGAATCAGATATTCAAAAGTTTAAAAAGTATTATACTTCAAAGGAAGAATTATGCACTTTTAATGGTAGAAGATTGAATGATTGTTATGTGTTTTTTGCAGTAAAGAAAAATGTCGATCAAATTAGAAGAGGAAATTTTAATCATCCAAAAAGACAAGATGAGTATGGAACATCAGTTATTAGTATCCAATTTACACGAGATGAGACCCATACTTTATCTATTAAGAATCGATATAATCATACCGTAGATAACCCTGATGCGACATTTTCAAACAATTTAGATAATATTATTCCTGGCTAAACAGATAGTTTTAGTAAATATTATGGTTTAGAACAAAAAAATAAAAATGATTGTTTTGAAATTCCAGGTTATGTGAGAGCGAATGATGGTAAATATTATCCTTATAATATGGAAATAGATAATGTGTATTTTTGCCCAAATAATATTATCATTGATAACTTTTGTGTTAAAAAATACGACAAAGATAAATATTTGTTGTTTGAATATTTTCTTTTAAATCTCGAGACAAAATAATTTATCGTTGATTATCAAGATGATGGTTTTTTAGACTTGTGTTCAAGTATTAAAAAATTAGAAATAGAAAAACAAGGATTAAATAAAATAGTTAGAATTTATGATCAAGAATCTGGCTTAACAGAAATAAAGTTGAATAAAAAGAATACAATCATATCTTTAAAAAATGAAGAAGAACAAATGATAAGTAATGACTTTCTTTCATACAGTGAAGATGTTGAAAACATTGTATTATCTAATGCAATTTATATTGGTTATCGATTCATGTGGCAAAATAATCGATTAAAAAAAGTCTATTTTCCTAATGTAGAAATTATTAAAGATAATTTTTTAAGTTGGAATGAAAGCGTAGAAGTGGTAATATTACCCAAAGCATGGATTATTGGTGATAACTTTTTAGAACTCAATGAAGAGTTAAACTTTATTCTGATACCTAAAGCTAGTTTTATCGGAAATTGTTTTTTAAATTATAATAATAAATTAATTGATATTAGTTTACCTGAAGCAGAAGAGGTTAGAGATTATTTTTTAGAAAATAATAAATCATTAAAAACAATTTCACTGCCAAAAGCAAAAACAATTGGCAATGGATTTATGAGCTCTAATAATAAAATTAAAAAAGTATTTTTTCCACTTGCAGAAAAGATTGGAGATTATTTCTTACGTAGTAATTGCGTAACCGAAGAAGTAATATTACCTAGGGCAGAGTTTATCGGAACAAATTTCTTAGAAGAAAATCAAAAATTAAAACGTTTTGTAGTCTCCAAAGAACTTGAGGAAGAAATATGGAATAGACTACATTCTGATTCAGATTATATTGTTGTATACTATGATGGCGCTAAAGAAATAGAAAATAGATTAAGACAATTAATTAAACAAAAACGTTAGTCAATTTAGATATCAGTTAAAAGATATAAATGATAAGGAATATTCTATATATTTTCTTTCTTACAAATTATATTTGTATGTCAATACAATGTAATAATTCTTCTGTTTTTGTTTTATAATACTCAAATATGTTATACTAAAAATAATAAAGATAACAGATATATCACAAAATGTGATATGAATGAAATGATTTCGTAAGGCAAAGTCTATTGAATCTATTTCTTTAAAAGGAATGATAATTTAAAACGACTTGTAGTTCCTCATAAACTCGCAGAAGAAATTTCGGATAAATATTTTTATGGTTCTGATTTTGATTCTACTATAATTTTTGAAGTTTCTGATACAGAAATAAAAAAAAGATAATTAAGAAAAATTTTGACTTTGAATTGAAATATAAAAATAATAGATACAAAAAGGATGAGAGAAATGATTAAATTAAGAATAGAAAAAATCGATTGTTTTAATTATCAGTTAAAGGATATAAATAATAAGGAATATTATTTGAAACTTGAATTTTATGATTTACCAAGAAAATTAGAACCAGGTGATATTCTTTATATGCATGAAAAGTATGTAAGAGATGAAAATACATTATTTAGTTTTGGTCCTTTAGAAGGAAAATATGGTCGTAAAATTACTTCGGAAAAAGATCCTGATTTGCTGGTTTTAGAATTAGATAAAGAGAAGATTTATTTAAAACGATATTATGGATAAGATAACAATTTTGTCACAAAGAAAGGGAAAACTTTCTTTTTTTCTTT
>CALVJM010000075.1 GCA_944332155.1 uncultured Bacilli bacterium | reverse complement strand
TTAATTCTAAATGTTGCATATAGCTATCACAACGGTCTATAAAATTTTGCAAAGAACTTTCCTAATATATAAAAAAAGAGTTCCCTCCTTTATAATTTTTGACGATAAACATAATAAGTTTTAGGCTTATGAAACAAAACCAATAAATCTATGATAATACCAATACCACATAGACCACCTGTACATGCATATAATAATGCCATGATATATTTTCGTTCATATATTTTATGAGCACCTAAAAAACCTAAACAAATACATAAAGCAATAGACAGCCATTTATATAATGGTCCTACTTTTTCAAGTCCCATAGCTTGATACATATAATCTTCCATTGTTTCCGATGAAGTAGTTTCTTGTTTTTCTACTTTGGGTTCTTGTTTTACTTTTTTCTTTGTTTCTATTTTCATTCCACAATGTGTACATACCTTCGCATTTTTTGGTAATTTGCCACTACAATATGGACATAATTTCATGATTTCACCTCATTTTAAGAAAACCACCCACAAACGGGTGGTTTATTATAATATCGTCCAAAAGTGGTCTCTTTAACGACAAAACCTGTCTCCCAGGTGGGCATCACATAATTTATTTTAGGATTCTTAAATAATTAAGCATTCAACACCATAAATTAATTAGATTCCCTTATCGTATAAATGTTGGTTTTTCTTAACAGAAAACCTATCTTTTAGACATTCTAATTATACCATATAATTAGTAATTTGTATAGTAAAAACAACAACTTCATCATTAATTTATGATTAGTCTACCTTTTAGGTATATATCTAATCCATCATGTTATTATAGATGGTTTTGTTGATGACTGCTTATTAGCTTTATAATTCTTTGATATGTGCTTGGATTTTGATTCTTATGTTCATTTAAAATCTTTTCTGATTGTAAAATAGTCATATTTATATGGCACTTTCTATCTTCATATTGTAATTTACTTGAGAATATTAATCTACCATATTTTTGCTGTACATTAACAATTTTTTCATCCGATTATAAAATTTCAAACGAATCACCACCCATTATAATCATACTATCATATTATATATCTCGATTCAAGTTCAAAACTAGATTAATACAAAATAAAAAGCGTATAAACGCCTTTTATATATTTTAACTTTCTTCAAATTGAGAATTGTAAAGTTTGGCATAAAAACCATTTTTTGCGAGTAATTCTTCATGATTTCCTTGTTCGACAATGTCACCATGATCCATTACTAATATTAAATCTGCATTTCGAATCGTTGATAAACGATGGGCAATGATAAAACTTGTTCTACCTTCCATTAAATGATCCATGGCATTTTGAATTAATACTTCTGTTCTTGTATCAACACTAGAAGTAGCTTCATCCAATATTAAGATTTTCGGATCAGCTAGGATAACACGGGCAATAGTTAAAAGTTGTTTTTGTCCTCCACTAATGTTATCAGTTTCTTCATTTAATACCATATCATAACCATCTGGAAGTGTATGAACAAAGTGATCAACACTGGCAGCTTTACATGCAGCAATAACATCTTCTTTACTAGCATCTGGTGTTCCATAACGAATATTATCTTTAATCGTTCCTGAGAATAACCAAGTATCTTGTAATACCATTCCAAACATCTTACGTAAATCACTACGCTTAAATTCTTTAATATCGTGTCCATCTACTTTAATAGAACCACTATTAACGTCATAAAAACGCATTAATAATTTAATCATCGTTGATTTACCAGCTCCCGTTGGGCCAACAATCGCAATTTTTTGTCCCTTATGAACTTCCGCACTAAAATCATTAATAATTGTTTTATTTGGATTATATCCAAAGTTAACATGATCAAAAGTAATATTACCATCCAAATTAACCGTAGAAACAGGATTTTCAGCTTCTGGTACTTCTTCCTCTTCTTCTAGGAATTCAAATACACGTTCCGCAGCTGCGGCCGTTGACTGTAGTAAGTTCGCAATCTGTGCGAATTGTGTAATTGGTTGGTTAAAATTACGTACGTATTGTGTGAATGATAAAATATCACCTACTTCAATTTTATTTTGAATAGTTAACCATCCACCTAACATCGAAATAATAACATACCCTAAGTTACCAATAAAGTTCATAATTGGGTGCATCATCCCAGAAAAGAATTGACTCTTCCATGCATTTTCATACAATTTTTGATTAACTTCATCAAATTGTTCAATAGAAGCTTCTTCACCATTAAAAGCAGATACAATTTCATGTCCACCATATACTTCTTCAGTTACACCATTAACATGTCCTAAATAATCTTGTACACGTGTAAAGTATTTCTGGCTATGACTAACTACTAGCCCAATAAGTCCTAACCCAATTGGTAAAATAACTAAGGTTGCAAGTGTCATGAGTCCACTAATGGAAATCATCATAACTAAAACACCAATTAATGTTGTTGCCGCACTAATAACTTGCGTTAAACTTTGACTTAAATTTTGTGTTAATAAGTCAACGTCATTAGAGACAACAGATAATACTTCACCATTTGTTTTCTTATCAAAATAACTCATAGGTAAACGATGAATTTTTTCCGAAATTTGTTTACGGAAACCATACATGACTTTTTGACTCACACGAGCCATAATAAAGTTTTGAATAAATGAGAATAAGGCACTAACCACATAAAGACCTAGTAATAACAATAGAATACTTTCGACTTTATTAAAATCAATACCTCCCGTTCCCATTACTTTTCCAATTAATCCATTATAGATTTCTGTAGTTACTTGCCCCATTACTTTTGGGCCAACAATGGAGAAAATAGCTGAACCAATTGCAAATAAGACAACAAATAAGATACGAAATTTATAAGCACTTAAATATTTGATTAATTTTTTCATGGTTCCTTTAAAATCTTTTGCTTTTTCAACAGCAGCTTGATTTTTTCCACCACGTGGTTTATTATTTGCCATGTCCTAATTCCTCCTCACTAAGTTGTGATAAAGCAATTTCTTTATACACATCACAATTTTTCATTAATTGTTTATGAGTACCAATACCTGCGATTTTTCCTTCATTTAAGACAACGATTTGATCGGCGTGTAAAATGGTACTAATACGTTGAGCAACGATTAAAACAGTACTGTTTTTTGTTACTTTCTTTAATTCACTACGTAAAATCGCATCGGTTTTAAAATCCAAAGCAGAAAAACTATCATCAAAAATATAAATTTCTGGATCTTTGGCAATCGCACGAGCAATACTTAAACGTTGTTTTTGACCACCAGAAACATTGGTTCCTCCTTGAGCAATTTCATAATCGTATTGATTTGGTAACGCTTCAATAAATTCTGTTGCTTGAGCAATTTCAGCAGCTTGAATCATACGCTCATCACTCATGGTCGGATCACTATATTTTATATTACTACGAACAGTTCCTGTAAATAGTACCCCTTTTTGTGGAACGAAACCGATTTTATCACGTAATTTCTTGGTCTTCATTTTACGAACATCGACACCATCCACTAAAATAGAACCTTCTGTTACATCATAGAATCTTGGAATTAGATTAATAACAGTGGTTTTACCACTACCAGTCGAACCGATAAACGCCGTTGTTTTTCCAGGCATAGCTTTAAAACTAATATGTTCAATAACATTTTCTTCGGCATCTGGATAATGGAAAGAAACATCTTTAAATTCTACAACACCTTTTTCGGAAGCTCTTTCTTTACCCTCTTCTTCTTCAGAATCTTTAATGACAATATCGGTATCTAATACTTCAGTAATACGTTTCGCACTAACACTTGCACGAGGTAAAATAATAGATACCATAGAAATCATTAAGAAGGCCATAATAATTTGCATCGTATATTGAATATACGCCATGATGTCTCCTACTTGCATTAACCCATCATCAATGGCATAAGAACCTTTCCATAATATAACAATGACAATGGTATTCATCGTAAGCATCATCAGTGGCATCATAAGACCCATGGTACGATCAATAAATAAAGCTAATTTGCTTAAGCGTAAGTTGGCATCATCAAAACGCTCTTCTTCTACTTTTTCTGTCGCAAACGCACGAATAACTGGTAATCCACTTAAAATTTCGCGCGTTACCAAATTCAAACGATCGACAAATTTTTGGAATACTTTAAATTTTGGCATAGCAAAAGCAAATAATACAATCACAATAGAAAGTACAGCCATAACAGCTACCGCAATAATCCAAGCCATACTTGAATTAGTGTTCATACTCTTAATTACACCACCAATACCAATAATCGGTGCATAGAAACAAACACGTAGTAACATAACCATAACCATTTGTACTTGTTGAACATCATTGGTTGTACGTGTAATTAAAGAAGCTGTAGAAAATTCCTTCATTTCCGTTTTAGAAAAATCCATTACTTTTGTAAATACATTTTTACGTAATGTACGACCTAAACGAGCAGCTAAACGAGCTCCTAATAATCCAACTAAAATGGTAGCAGTCATACTAGCAAGGGCAAGCCCCAACATTTTTAAACCTGTAATAAAAATATAATTTGTTTGAATAGAATCGGTATTTAAACCAACAGCTTTATATTCTTCACGAACATAAGCAACAGCGGCTTGATCTACAACCGAATCTGGCATATCTTTTACTTGCTTCTCACTTTCCGCAAGCATTTCATTTTTGATATCCTCTGGCATTTGTTCTAATAATGTGAATAAATCAGGACGAGTGGCAAATTCCATCGTCATATTAGCAACAATACCATCAACAATTTCATTAGCGACTTTTTCATCACTAAGCATCGATAACATCATCATTGGTTTACTCATTAATGATTCCAATGGATCTAGATCTTCTTTTGATAAGTCTTTTAATTCATATACATCTTCTTTTTCTAGTGCAGGATAATCTTCAATTTCTTCATCTTTCGCACTATCTTTTGAAATATAAGTATATGAATTTTGAATAGTGTCCGCATCTTTTTCATTCGTAAGTAATAGTAGTTTATCCATACTAGATGCACGAATCACTTTTGGTGCGGTTTCTTCAATTCCTCCTTGTTGAATTCCCACATTAACAATATTTGAAGTATAATCTGGTAAGCTTAAATCACACATTGCTTGAC
>CALVJM010000074.1 GCA_944332155.1 uncultured Bacilli bacterium | reverse complement strand
AAAAAAAAAAAAAAGCTCATTTTTATCATAAGTGGTACAATAGTATTCAAAGCGATTTAGTAAAGTACTTAAGTTCACAGTTGAAATTGGAATACCAAGGTTCAAACTATTTTATACTCGATTTTAGCACTTCAAACAAATGGAAGTTTATTCTCAAACAATTAAATATTCATACCGTGCAGCATCAAAAATTTCAGGAACGATTCCTTAAAAATATTAATCTGTTCTATTGTTTACCATATTCAACTTTGAATTATGGTGGTAATTTTCTGTTCCTTTGCGATAATATGTCACAGCTTAGTGGAAATTATAAATGGATATTATTGCGAGAACAGTATAAAGATATTATAATGGATTTAGATGGTAATTTAGTACCACTAAATTATTTAATATATTAGGGGGATACAAATGAAAAAAATTCTGTTTATGTTAAAGCATCTTTCTTTAGGAGGCGCAGAAAAAATGTTTCTGCGATTATTGAATTATATTGATTTGGAACAATATGAGGTGCATATAAAACTTGTTTTTGGAGATCAAATCCAAAGTATGCCACAACATTCTAATATAAAAGTATCAAGTATCTTTGCAGTCAAAAATGATGAAACAAAGAAACTTATAAAATTATGTCCCGAAAAAATATATGATGATAATGTCTTTGAAAAATACGATATTGAAATAGCCTTTTTAGAAGGTTATCCTACCCGTATAATTAGTGCTAGTTCAAATTCCTCTTCGATAAAAGTTGCATTTATTCATACAGATTTTCGCTTTTTTCATCATTCCCTAAATGCGTTTGAAAATTGTGAATGTGAAATGTCTTGTTATCAAAAATTTACGAAGCTGTTTTTTGTTTCTAAGGCAGCTCGTGACGGATTTCATTCTACATATCCTCTCCTTTCACCAAAGTATGAATATATATTCTATCCTCCTTTATCTGATAGGATGATGTCTTTCGATGAGAAATATGAGAAAATCCCCGAAGAACCTTACTTTATTACGTTAACACGTCTTGCCCCTGAGAAAGGGCTATTTAAGCTCATCGATGCCGTTAAAAAAGTAAAAGATTCCGGCCTGAAAATAAAAATTAAAATCTTTGGTATTGGGCCATTATATAATGCTATTATGCAAAAAATAAGGCAAGAAAATTTGGATGAGTGCATATTTCTAATGGGATACTGTTCTACGCCTTATTGTGAACTAAAAAATAGTATGGGTTATATATGTCCATCCGATAATGAATCTTTTGGTATATCAATAGAGGAATCACTTTTTTTAGAGGTTCCAATCATAGCATGTCGCTGTCCGGGAACAGAAGAAATTTTACATAATGGTGATTTTGGCTTACTTGTGTCTAATAGTGCGGAAGGATTATTCGGTGGAATTTCTGAATTTATTGAAAATACAACTTTACGATTGATTTTAAAGCAAAAAGCTATAAAAGGAAAAGATTACTGGAAGATAAAACTTTTATCTTCCAGTAATTTTGAAAAGTTATGTCTACCAGACACGAATATCTAAATAATATGTATTAGGATACATTGTTTTATTCTTGAAGTACCAGTCGACATACTCTATCTCATTTACATTATGAAGATTATGATTAATAATTTTGCAGTATTCTCCAGTGCATAAATAAATTATATCTAAATTTTTTTGCAGAATTTCCGTGGCTTGTCGTATATCAGTTTTTATAATATATAAAACGGCAAGCAGATTGTTCAAAAGATATGATGTTCTACCATGTACAATTAAGTGCGCATCCAATTGCCCTTGAAACAGCTCAGTATATATATCGTCAACAAATGGATTTAACTGAGATAATTTATTAAACTCGGGAATAGAAATATATTTTAGAAGGTGACAGTAAGCTTTTCGTATTGAAGCTTTAAATGCTTCACTTAAAATTCCGTGTTTTTTTAAATCATTTTCAAGCCGTTCTAATTCTTGGATAGCATTATTATAATCCTTTTCCAGAATTGCTTGTAAAAAGATAATGTCTATTTCGCTTAATGTCTTTCTTCTATAATCAATATGTGCTGAAAAATTTTTAAAGCAATTCTTCTCAAGTTTTAGAGCCATTTGAGGATTCTGGATTCCAATTCCTCTAGCATAATCCATGTCCCATTCTAAAAGCATAGAATCGTATTTGGAAGAATATCTACACTTAGGAATAGATAAATGATATTTATGATAATCGTCATAGTATTGTTTGGCTAAATCATAATTTCCTACAAGAAAATATATCATCATAATACGGTTCATGCAGGTCGAATACGCAATGCGAATTTGTTGTGACGTTAAATTATTTTCATCATATATTTTTTGGATGCAATTTGAAAGATCATATTTTAAGACAATAGCTATTTCTATTAAGTCCTCTATTTCAAAGCGGCTATATTTATTATTAATTAATTCTGCAGACGCTCGTAAATATAATATAGAATCTTTTGGAGTGTTATTTTTTATATAGGAAAATACATCTATTGCTCTCCTCTGCGAATCACAATGGATTAAAGAAATTCCAAAATAAAATAAAGCTTCCAATGCATTATTGGAACTTGAAGGTCGACTCAGCATATCAAAACAAAATATTTCTCCATAAAGCATCGCTTTTTTGTAATAACCTTTATTTATGTACTCTGTTATCTTTTCTTTAAATTCAATTTTCAGATTTTTATACATATCAATATCATATTGTATTAATAAAGCCTGTACTTGAATTGTATCTAGTAATGGATCTAGAGAAAAATTTTTTAACATTAAATGCAAAATGCTTGCCATTTTCTTATCAGGTTGAATTTGAGCATTTGTATTTAAATAGGTATAATAAAAATAATCATAACATGGCAAATAGCGATTATCATAAGAAATAAGATACCCCCTAGTGCATAAAGAATCCAAAGTACTTTCATTAAATTTTAAAGCATGTAGAAGTTTTTTGCTAACACCCTTTTGAAAGTGATAAATTATATTAATAATAGCTTTCTCTTCTTTCAATAGATCAAAATCAAGATTTGTAAGATGATTATTAGTAATTTGGAGAATATAATTATTTATATTATTGGCCGGAAGTTTTGATTGCGAATTGTTTTGTATAAATAATATTAATTCACTAAGTAGTTGGGGCTGTTTTGGCATACTTAAAATGGTAGATTTATATGATAAATAAGTCATATCAATTAAATTTGCTTTTAGACTTTCAATAATATCATCCGTATTCATACCTTTCAATTCATATGACAAAATATATTTTTTAGATTTAAAGTATTCACCTGAAAAAAGTAGTATAGAATTACTATATCCATTTTTCAGTTGCAATAATATCATATTAAAAACAGTCTTTTCTTCTTTGGTAAATAAGTGAATATCATCTAAAAACAAGATATGTCGTCTTGCAAATCGAGAGTTCTTTATTATTCTTACAATTTTATTTTTACTTAAAAATAAAATTGTTTTTTGTGCAAGAGACGGATCGATACACCCATCAAAGAAATCCTCCAGTAGATTATCTGAGAGAATATTGTCAATATTGTTTTTTAGTAGCAAGTATTTATATGAAGTATAGAAATTTTTATCACCATGTTCAAAAATAAATCCATAATTAATAAACATTATAGCGCGGCATAGTTTCACGGAATTTATACCGGGATAATATAATTTTTCACACTGTATAACATGCACTACATATAAAGAACTGAATTCTTTGGCTAGTTCTTTCATTAGGAATGTTTTTCCATATCCTAACTTCCCTTTTAAAAATATTAAGTGGGCAACATTATCGGGCAAATTCTGCAGTGTACGATATATCTCAATTTTAATTTTTTCTTGCTGAGAATAAACAATTTGTGGATTTTTATTACATATAATTTTTACGTCTAAAGCATATCGTAAAATACTACCATTTTGCAACTGAAATTCTAAAGTAATTGGTTCAGTATTTGTACGAACTAGTTTAACTAGTACATGTCTTTGGTGTAAACCAGGGTTGAGATTAAAGGTTGTATCTTCTAAGAAAGTTAGGGGATAATTAAGGTTTTCTTTAATCATTACTTTTTCTTTCGTATTGCAAGATAATGTAATTTTTAAATCATATATATCTCCACAAATAAATTCTGCTTCAGTATAGGAACTTACGAAATGAGCATCTAATCGGCTGGTTAATGTTATATCTTCAATACATACAGCTTCCTCAATTTCTGTATGTGATAGTTTTTCACCAAAAAAGTATTCATATTTTTCGGGATGGATGATCAACCAATATTCTAGTTGTTTACGCGTAATACCAATAACATTAAAGCCGCATTTTCTTCCGACTTCATTCATACGATTATTTATAGTATGGGGTATAGTTCCATTAGTTATTATGAAGACTAATTTTACCTTTCCATCTAAAAAACCGGATATCATGGTAGGGTCAATATCTTGTCTTCGTAAAGATGTCGAATTTTTCTTATATTTTGCTTCTCCCCAAATATTATCTAAAATAATAGATGTAAAATCTCTATTACCATCCCAAGAACTTTTTGTTCTTTCCCATGAGTATTGCTTGTAGGTGCTCGATAAATATGATATAGCCAATTCTTCAAAAAAGGTACCAGCTAACTTATTGTTTCCTTTTCTTATATAAAGTTTAGCCCAATCAAACATTGTATTTCTCCAAAAAATATAAAGGATAACTGCATATTATCCTGCATTTATCCACAACTCTACTACAATTTATCCACTATTTCCACAATATATCTGTCAACCAGCAGTTCTGTCCGGAAATTCATCAATGGTCTAAAGCATCCCATATGCTCCAGACAAACTCCATCCGTCACTCCAGATATTCCTGTTTCAATTCATCGATAACATTAAATGGAAATATTTCCGAGCACCCATCGGGAATTTCCTCCAACTGGGATACGAATCCCTTTACCAGTTCCACGGCCTCCCTGCTCTTCCTCCATACTCCTCAACGGAAATATTTAATTACTTTATATTCAGAAGTGACTCAGTCCACTTTATCCGGGTTCCAATTTGCGTTCCTGATGCATCTACCAGTATCACTTTTATATTTTTGGTCCTGCTCACCTTCAGCTTATCACCAATAAGTCCGGCTTCCTCTTCTTCTGTCTTTCCATCAAACAGTCTCACAA
>CALVJM010000073.1 GCA_944332155.1 uncultured Bacilli bacterium | reverse complement strand
TCTTCTAAAACCTTTATAATACGGTCAAACTCGCCACTGGCGATGTTGTTTGTCAGACACAGTTATCCTGTTTAAAAAGCCATCTCGAAAATGTACATAAAATTCTTAAAAATTCAAAAAAATAAGGATATGAGAATGTACGAATCATATTAATAAGAAATATAAGAATTATTGTAAACAACATATTCTTTGGAATTTTTAATTATTAAATTATTAATAATTTGAATTTCAGATTGAGTTAATTCTTTCACTTTAGCATTATCTTTTTTAGAGTTAGTTAATGCTAAACAAATGGAAGGTGTTAGAGGAAAAATAATTGATTCTTGTCCATTGTAATAATCAACAAATACAGGAGTATCTGATGTCAAAAATGTTCCTTGACGATTGATATTAAAGTTAAAGCACCAATTAGATGATATTAGATTTAAAAAAGTGTTATAAATTATATTGGAACTAGTGGCATTGTGTTCATTAAAGTCCAGAATAAATTCATATAGTATATCAATAAGAATGTTATTTTGAATATTATTTTTTTGATAATCAATAGGTTTAAAAGAAGAAATTATTGAGGATAAATACTCGTCAATTTGTAATCCGTCTCTAAAAAATTGTAGTGTAATAAATAGAATGATATATCTTTTTAAATCTTCATCTATCACAAAATCTGTATGAATATTTTGTGTTTTTTCTAAAAAACAATTCCAATTATTTTCTAAAACATTACTAAAAAAATTTTCAATAAACCTTTTTTGAGTATCATTCCATAATGAGTTTATAGTAGAATTAATAGACTCAATATTTATTTCAATTCCATCTTTTTTTCTTATAAGCTGCAAGTCACTTTTTTTATTTAGATAAACAATTCTAAAAAGACCAGGATTATTTTTTGTTATGGACTTATCTTTGTATCTAACAATATAATCATTTTCTAAATATGATATGATAGGTAAAAACAAAGGGTCATATATTTTTGAATCACAAGTTTCGATTTTTAAATAGTAAAAATTCTTTTTACCAAAACTTGTTCCAGATAAATTTAAAAGATTTCTTTTTTTTCCTTTATCTGCGATCTCATTTTTTTTAAATAGATAAATACTATTACTAGAATTTGGAATTTTCCAAGATTTAAGATAGGTTGTCGGTACAATATGACTAAACATAATACATCACCCATTTAAGTATACCATATATTTTTTTTCTTTTTTATGGTATTATAACTTGATATATAAGGGAGATGATGTAATGGGAACATCTACTAGAAAAAAGATTCCCCGATTAGCTGACATGTTAGATAATATAGAATACGATGAAGACAATAATATGAGCCTTGGTGATTTTCAAAAGGTATTAAAAAGACTATTATATCCAAAAGGTAAAAGTATTCAGTGTAAAAAAATAATCAGTAATGTTACAAGTAAAGAATTTGGTCATTCAATAAAAAAAATAATTGATTTTAGTAAGAACTATAAATCTTCTGGAGTTGCTGGATTTGGCATTCCTGGATTTAATAATTATTCTTTTGATGAACAAGTTGATTTAATTGCTGATCATATTGTAAAATCAGAGCATCCAGAACTAAAGCAATCAATTAAAGATATTATATATGCTAATGGTATAGATGGAGCATTCAATAATACTACAACACTTATTATAGAAGTATTAAAAAAATATTTAGAAAGATCTATACAAGGGAACCTTGTTGAAGAATTTGCTGAAAGGAATGAAGAATTCACGGATAAGAATTTTTATGAATTATTGTCAACTATAATTTCGGCCACTATAAATAAAATTATTACACCAGAAAAAGTTAATCAATTAGTTATCAATTATAATGATGACGAATTTATAACAAATTGGTCTAATTCAACAATTAATGAAATTCTTGAAGGGATAGTGATATAATGATAAATAATTTTAATTTACTATCTTCAAAAAATCCTTATGAATTACATTATAATAAAGATAATCTTTTAGACAATATTTTTAATTATAAAAACATGAATATTTTAGATTTATTTGATACTTTTGCATCTATTTGTTATTGTGATTTTTATTCTCCTAGAAATGAAGATGATTTTAATCAGATTGAGTTAAATATAGGAGTAACTAATCCAGAACTATTTAAAAAAATAAAACCAGATTTAGAAAGATTGATTACATTTATGACAAACGGAGAAACTTGGAATATAAATTTTTATAAAAAAATTAAGCAAGGAATAAATATATCGAATGCCCAGGTGAGTTTTGAGAAAAAAATAAATAGTATAGTATTGCTATCTGGAGGGTTAGATGCATTGGCTGGAGCTGCTCAGGAACTTGGTAATAACGTATTGTTTGTCACTTTTAAAACAAATAAGGTAGAAAGTAATAAAGCAACACAATCGTTTAAAGAAATTTTAAAACTTAATCCTAATTCTTACCATATAATTATTCCTAAGCTTTTGTTTAACAGAAAAAAACAATCAACTCAAAGGACACGATCACTAATATTTCTTGCTTCAGCTTTTTTATATGCTGACTATTATAAAGTTAGTGAAGTAAAGATTTATGAAAATGGTATCATGAGTTTAAATCCTACTTTTTCATTTAGAAGAAGAGTGATACATACTACACATCCAAGAACTTTATACATAATAAATACAATTTTAAAAAAATTAGATATTAATATAAAAATAGTGAACCCATTTAACTTTTTAACCAAGGCTGAGGTGATCGATTTAATACCAAAATCATGGAATGCTTTAATATCCAATACAAAAACTTGCTCTAAAATGCCAGGATCAAAAGCTTTTCATAATAGAAAAAATTCTGGAATATGTCAATGTGGAATTTGTACAGCTTGTATATTGAGACAAATTGGTATGGTAAACTCTAGTAAATCAAAATATGATGACCACTATATTTTACCTTTAAATATTTCTTTGTTAAATTCAATAATTGACTACGAAAAGAAATATGGAGAAAGGGCAGATAAATGTCTTTTAATTTCACGATATAAATATTTAGAAAAGCAATCTTTAATACAGTATTATAAAGAATTTAAAGATAAAATTAACTCTGGAGGAATTTATAGATATTTAGAATTGTCACCAATATTTTTCACTAATAATTACAAAAAAGAATATGATCGTATGCTCTTTAAATTTGCAAAAGAAATTGAGAAATATATCAATATACAAATTTAAGATATAATAAGATAAAATTTGCACTTTTTCATTGTATAAATACTTCTAAGTGCTGGGATTTTGTCAAAAAATATAGTATAATTAATATTGATTGATAATTATTAAAATTTTAACTTTTTATAAGTAAGAAAAGTAGAGGAGGTTATTATGAATTTTGAAACTATGACAAGAGAAGAACTGGTTGAATATATAAAAAGTTTAAATGAAGAACAAAATGGTAAATATGGACTTATTTGGGATAAAGAAAAAGAGCCTGAAAAGATAGTAACTGACTGTGATAAAAAAATTCCAGTATTGAAGGAGATAAAAGAACGTGAAATTAAGAATAATGGACAAGAGAATATTTTAATTGAAGGAGATAATTTTCATTCTTTAACAATCTTGAATTATACTCATAAAGAAAAAGTAGATATTATTTATATTGATCCGCCATATAATACTGGACATAAAGATTTTAAGTACAATGACCACTTTGTTGATTCAGAGGATGGTTATAGACATAGTAAATGGTTAAATTTTATGGAAAAACGATTAAAATTAGCTAGAAATTTGCTAAAGGATTCGGGAGTTATTTTTATAAGTATAGATGATAATGAACATGCACAGTTAAAATTATTGTGCGACAAAATATTTGATACGAATAATTGCTTGGGAATACTGCCAACAATTATGAATCTAAAAGGAAATCAGGATGAGTTCGCATTCGCAGGTACACATGAATATACATTGGTATATGCTAAAAATAAACAGTCATGTGAATTTGGTCAATTTGATGTTGATGAAGAAGAAATAGAAAAAGACTGGGAACAAGATGATATAGGTTATTATAAAAAAGGTGCAACACTTAGAGCTACAGGGACAGATGCTGATAGAGTAAAAAGACCATATATGTTTTATCCTATTTTAATAAAAGATGATTATATTGACATGATAGAGAAAGATGAATATAAAAAATTATATGATGCTAATACTAAAAAATTTAATGATAAGTATTTAGAAGAAATAAAGAAAAAATATGAAGACAAAGGATATTATGTATTAATTCCAATGCAACCTGATGGAGGATATGGAAGATGGCGTTGGGGATTTGATAATATGTATGCTAATAAGCATGAAGTAATAGTCAATACAAATGGTGGATATAGTCTGTATAAGAAACAAAGACCAACACTTGGAGATATTCCATCTAGAAAACCGAAAAGCCTTTTTTATAAAGCAGAATACAGTAGTGGAAATGGTACATCACAAATAACTAATATGTTTGGTAAAAAAGTATTTGATAATCCAAAACCAATAGAATTAATTAAAGATTTTATATATATTGGCTCAAGAAATAAAGATGCACTTATTCTTGATTTCTTTGCAGGGTCGGGAACAACAGGTCATGCAGTTTTAGAATTGAATCAAAAAGATAATGGCAAGAGAAAATTTATATTATGTACTAATAATGAAAATAATATATGTGATGAGGTTACATATCCAAGAATTGAAAAAGTGATTAATGGTTATGTTGATGCTAAGGGAAAAGAAGTAAAAGGAATACCAAGCAATTTAAAATACTATAAAACTGATTTTGTTGATAATACAAATAACCGAGATCAACTTTATTATGATTTAACTGAAAAATGTATTCCTATGCTTTGTTTAAAAGAAGATTGTTTTGAACAAATATCTGTTACTTCTGAATATATGATTTTTAGTAATATAAGTAAAACTAAATATACTTGTATATATTTTGATATATTTGGAAATTTAGAACAAGATTTTATAAATAAATTAGAGAATATTGATGAAGATAAAGTCATATATAAATTTTCTTTAGGAGATTATGTTGATGAAACACCATTCAAAAATGTTAAAAATTATATAATTGAAGCAATTTCATATAAAATTATTGATTTTTATGCAATACTTGTTAAATTAAGCAAGGAGGAAATCTAATGAAGACATTGTTACCATATCAAGAAGAAAAAGTAGACCAATTAATTAAAAGAACTAAAGATTTTTTGAGTGAAAAAGGTCATGAGACTATTGTTTTTCAAGCACCAACAGGTGCTGGTAAAACTTTTATGGCTACAAAATATATTGAAGAAA
>CALVJM010000072.1 GCA_944332155.1 uncultured Bacilli bacterium | reverse complement strand
CCACCTTTTTATTCAATTTAATTGTACCAAAAAAGACAGATTTTTTAAATCTATCTTTTCTTAAGTTAATAACATTGAGGATTTCCTTGATTTTTTATCTATTAAATTAAGTTTGATGGTTTTAAATTAAATCATTTGAACATTGGTGTCATAATTATTTGTTGTATTGGAATTGGTTGTGTATGGAGTTGCAATATTTTTATTTTCTAACATACATACACGTCTTTCTAGTTGATTTACTTGTTGTCTCAAAGAAGCCACTTCGCTAGCTAAGTTATTTCCACCACAACCACATCCTGATTGTGAAGAAGTCATCATGGGACTACCCATCATTGGGCCGTTCATAGGATTTACCATTGCTGGCATTGGATAAGGCATCATCATAGGATTACCCATCATACAGTTTCTATCTTTTTTCATAAATTCACTCCTTTTCACTAACAGTATATGTTTTTTACCTAATTTAGTGTATAATAATTTTGGTGATTTAAATGCGATTAAAACATGTGAAAGGTGCTCATGAGAAAATAGAAAAATCAGAAATGGTTATTAAAAATCCAGAAAGTTATAAAGGAAGCTTTTGTGATTTATTTGTGAACCATCATCCAATTCATATAGAAATTGGAATGGGAAAAGGAAATTTTATTATTGGAATGGCTTTAAAGTATCCAGATGTGAATTTTATTGGTATTGAAAAGTATGATAGTGTGCTTGTACGTGCTTTGGATAAATTGGATGAACCTCTTCCTAATTTAAAGTTCATCCGTATGGATGCGACTATGATTGAGAATGTTTTTGATCATGAAATAGATGTGATTTATCTAAACTTCTCAGATCCATGGCCAAAGAAACGTCATGCCCATCGACGTTTAACGAGTCCAGAATTTTTAAAACGTTATGATGCATTATTTAAAGAACAAAAAAACATTGTAATAAAAACAGATAATCGTAAATTGTTCGAATATTCTTTGATATCTTTTAATGAATATGGATATCATTTCGATGAATTATCTTTAAATTTGTACCAGGATGATTTGACAGATAACGTCCAAACGGAATATGAAAGAAAATTTCATGAATTAGGTTTTCCTATATATAAAATAAGGGTTTATAAATAATTGTATACACATTATTTACATGTAAAGTTAGGGCTTTTTTTGGAATTTGAAACAAAGTTTGATATAATCTAGTTAAGTAGGTGAATTATGAAGAAAGTAGGACTTATATTACTCGCTTGTTTAGTTCTTACAGGCTGTACTGCAGTTCGAATTGATACACAAAATATTGATAATATGGTAAGTGTTATTCTTTCTAAAGATAATGATTTATATAATCATGTTGGCAAAGGATATAAATATTATGTTCCACGTGGTGTTACTTATATTGATACTAATGAATTCAATGAAAAGTTATATTCCAATGGAAACTATTATTATTTATATGTTGATGCGGTGAGTTATTACCACAAGCAAGAAATAGAATATCAAGAAGATAAGAACGCTTATTATAGTAAGAAATTTGAGATTAATGATAAAGTCGCATATTTACAAATAAACGAACAAAAAGAAAAAAATAAATATTTTATTGAATTTATGTATAATTATGCGAGAATTGAGACATTAGTAGATAAAGAGGATATCAATGATGCAGTTATGAATGCTTCTTATATTTTATCTACCGTAAAATTTAATTCTAATGTTATTAAATTAATGTTAAATGAAGACTATTTTACGAATAAAGAAGAAATTTATGATGAATTTACATCAAAGCAGAGTGAAGTAGAGACGGATAACTTTTTACAATACTCTGATAAAGACAATAAGCAAGCAAAGGAAGAAAAT
The DNA here is from genome assembly GCA_944332155.1 of uncultured Bacilli bacterium. Lineage (GTDB taxonomy): Bacteria > Bacillota_I > Bacilli_A > RF39 > UBA660 > Pelethosoma. Next base: position 3,449 of record CALVJM010000072.1, on the reverse strand, counting down.
GAAGATTGAGGTGTAGAAAAATGGGATTTGTAGACAAATTAAAGAATTTATTCACAGAAGAAGATGAGGAAATTGAAGAAGCTCCTATCAAAAAAGAAGTAATTCATGTTGATATTCCTGCTCCTGTAAAACCAAAAGAAGAGAAGGGAGAAACGAAAGCTGAATCAGAAGATGAGAAATTTAAGTTTCCGGTTTATTTTGATGATAAAGATTTTAATGAGTTAAAATCAGAACCAAAAACAGAAGTGGAAAAACCGACAGAACCTAAAAGAGAAACACGTGAAACAAGATCTGGATCTCGTAATAAGGAACTTTATGGTGGTAGAAAACCTTATCAAGGAAATAAAACGAGTGCGACTTCATCAGTTGATTTACCAATGAAACGTAAGAAGGTTTTTTCGCCATCACCGATTATTTCTCCGGTTTATGGTGTATTAGATAAGAATTATCACAAAGAAGATATTACTGATAAAAAAGAAGAGCCAACACCAATTATTTCTCATACTAGTAGTAAAGTAACTGTAGATGATGTTCGTAATAAAGCCTTTGGTACGTTGGAGGAAGATTTAGAAACTACGTTGTTTGGTAAAAATTCAATTCTGTTTAATGAAAAAGAAGAAGTAAAAGAAGAAGATAATTTCTTTGATGATTTAGGTTTTGGTTTAGATGATGAACATACTGAAGAAAAAGCATTGGATAAATCAATGACGTTGGAACAAGCGGAAGCCAGAGCTAGTAAAGAAGACTTATTAACAAAAGAAGAAAAAGAACGCATAGAACATGATGAATTAAAAGAAGACGATTTATTTAATTTAATTGATTCTATGTATGAAAAAAGGGATGATGCATAATGACTTGTTTTGATGTAGTATTTCCAGTAATATTATATATGTTGTTGTTCATATTATTAATTGTACTAATTATGTTTATCATTAAAATGATGAACACATTAGATAAAGTAGACCGTGCGATAGATGATTATAATCAAAAAGCAAGCAAGTTAAACGGTTTATTTGATGTGGTAGACCAAACTACTGATATGATATCTAGTATTAGTGATTTGGCAGTTGGTTTTATAACGAATGGTATTACCAATTTTATTCACAAAAGAGAAAGAAAAGAGGAAAAAGAAAATGAGCAAGAAAAATAATGGTTGGAAAAAGTTTTTAGCAGGTGCAGCAATTGGTGCAGGATTAGGAATTTTATTCGCTCCTAAAAAAGGTAGTGAAACAAGACAAGAGTTAAAATCTAGTTTTGATGGATTTATGGCAAAACTTAAGGATTTAGATAAAGAAGAAGTAAAAGCTGAATTAGAATCTAGATTATATGATTTAAAAGATGCTTTAGAACAGTTAGATAAAGAAACGGTATTAAAAGCTGCAAAAAAACAAGCCAAAAAACTTCAAGATATGGCTAATGAGTTTGCGAATTATGCAATAGAAAAAGGGACTCCAGTATTAGAAGAAGCAGCTAATAAAGTAAAAGAGGTATGCGTTGATACTGCTAATAAAGTAGTTGAAAAATTAGAGAACAAAGAGTCTAAATAAAGACTCTTTGTTTTGAAATGAGGGATTAATATGGATCGAAGATATGCACTAGTATCTATAGTAAATAATGAAGAACATGAGCTTCCATTTATAGATGATGCTTCTCTTCAACTGCAGACAAAACATAATTTAGTTGATTTGGACTATTTTATTAAGCGAGAATTAAACATTCAAAGTAGATATGATTGTAGTTTGAAATTGAAAAAATATTATCAAGAACTTTATAGTCATTTAAATACTAATTTACCTAAAATAAAAAAAATGAAAAAACAATTACGTGATGAAATACGTTATTTAGAGGAAATGTCAGATCAAATTTCTTTCAAGATTTCTTATAAAAGTTCTAAGAATATAAAATATTTATCAGTGATATATCAAACTGACTTGTTAATGCAATATTTTTTAGAATTATATTATTTTTTAAATATTGCTTATCAATATAAAAAAGATGAAATAGAACAAGAAGTATCCAAAGATTTAATTTATCAAAAATATAAACAAATTTTACTTCATAATCTTGAGTATAATGAAGACTTTCAAGAATTCTTTTATCAAAGTCCAGTCATCAATCGTTTTTTAAAATCTCATATTAGTAATTATTGTACTTATCAATATCGAAAAAAGAATACATATATGTCAATAAGAAAAAATGATTTAGATTTTTATCATGCTTCGCAACATATTTTAGAACAACAGTTATTAACTTATAAAAACATACGTGTTTTTATGCAACAAATTAAGGCTTATAATGAATTTTATCATGATACTGTTTTAAATGAATTAATGGAAGAGTTGGAACTTAAGATGAATAAAATAAGTAGTTTGTCTGCTGATGTTAATTTAGATGAAATTTATACGCTCTATGATTTGAATGATTTAGCTCATAAAAATGTTGAATATCCGATTGATGGATTAGGGAAAAAATATCGCTAATGAAACAGTTTGTAGATGAATTTATTAGATATATCGAGGTTGAAAAAGGATATTCTAAAGAGACGGTTAAAAATTATGAACGTGATTTAGAGCTATTTCTTGATTTTTTAAAGAGTGAAGGTATTCATAAAATTCAATCTATTGATTATTCGATTTTGAGAATGTACTTGATGTCTTTATATAACAAACATTATAGTAAAAAAACGATTTCTCGTGTTATTAGTGCTCTTCGTACTTTTTTTAAATATTTGGTTAGTGAAAATGTGATAGTGAATAATCCATGTACGTTATTGTCTAATCCTAAATTGGATAAGAGACTACCAAATTATGTAAATTATGAAGAATTAGATATTCTTATGAATAGTATAGATACAGCAACTCCATTAGGTAAAAGAGATGCGCTTATTTTAGAAATGCTATATTCAACGGGAATTCGTGTAAGTGAATTAGTGCACTTAAAACTATCGGATATTACCCGAGGAGAAATTCGAGTTATAGGGAAAGGAAATAAAGAACGAATTGTTTTTTATGGAAAAGTGTGTGAAAAGAAATTAATTGATTATGCTAAAAATGGTAGAAGTAATCTTGCCAAGAATTCTGATACACAATATTTATTTTTAAATAAAAGTGGTAAACCCTTAAGTGTACGAGGTGTTGAATTAATATTTGAGAATATTGTTCGCAAGAGTGGGTTAAAAATTCATGTCACGCCACATACATTTCGTCATACATTTGCTACACATATGCTTAATGAAGGAGCTGACTTAAAAAGTGTTCAGGAGCTTTTAGGTCATGAAAATTTATCGACGACACAGGTTTATACGCATGTTTCTAATGCGCATTTACGTGAAGTATATTTAAAAGCACATCCTCGTGCTAAATAAGAAAAGAGGCTTAAATGAAAAAGTAAATTCCACTTTGAAAAGTTAAATTCCATTGTTTTGAAAAAAATAAGATAAAAAAACAAAA
>CALVJM010000071.1 GCA_944332155.1 uncultured Bacilli bacterium | reverse complement strand
ATTCTTATTAATCCAAAAGACAGTGAATTAACCCAATTTGGTTATATATGTGCCGATTTAGGTATTAATATTATCGCTGCCAATACACCACAGGCCAAAGGCAAAGTTGAAAAATGGAACAATACAATTCAAAACAGATTAATTAATGATATCAAAAGATATAACATTAAATCTATTGATGAGTTAAATATATTTTTTAATGATTATTATTGCAATTATCTTAATCAAAAATACGCTTATGAACCTAAAGAAAGCGAATCTGCTTTTGTTCCATTAGATAATATAGATTTATCTAATGTTTTTTGTATTAGAGATACAAGAACTATTCTTAATGGCAATATGATTTCTTGGAATAACAATTACTATCAAATATTAGACAAAGATAACTCTGTTAAGCAAATTTATAAAGGAACAAAAATCAAAGTATATGAGAACGTTTTAACTAAAGTCGTAAAAATTAAATATTACAATGTCTTTTACGAAACAAAGCAAATAGAAGGTCATAGACAAGATCCAGTTAAAAGAGAACAAATGAGAATAAACAATCAAAAACAACTTGAACAAGTTTTAAAAGAAAGAGATGAAAGATTAAAAGCAAGGGCGAAACGTAGTTGAGTTCATGAAACCCTTGCTTTTTAACTTTCATCGATTATACTATCGTTACAAACAAAGTTCACCTTTGTTTGTTATCAATATTATAAATCGTATACATTTTAACTAATGTTTAACATGCCGTGTTCCAATAGAAAACCTAAAATAATCATAATAAAATAATAAATATGTAAAGTTCCATAATTCATTTTTTCTAAAATAATAAAATATATTAAAGTACTAAGTAACACAAATGCAAAAGTAAATAAGACTTGAATTAATTTGTTTGAATGATAAATAAAACGATAATTGACATGAACTAAAAAAGCAAAGCATACACCAAAAATAAAAGAAAACAATAGTGTACTAATTTGAATATTTAAGCTCATTTAAATAATTTTGTAAACAAGTTGTCACTTTCTTCTTTTTTTGATGCGTGCTCTACATAATTTAAACTATCTAATGTTCCTTTAATAGAAACATTTCCTTGATAAGTGTCTAATTTAATAATTTCTAATCCATGTCCTTTTATCACTATATACCCCATCGTTGTATTCATTAAAAATTCTTCGTTATCAAAACTATCTATTTTTTTTACTCCTGTCACTGTCAATGTTTTTCGATCATTCATAGTAATACTGTGATTAGCAGTTGATAAATTCATTTCATTTTCCATGAGCTTCCCTCCTAATCCAATATATGTTAATCAAATAAAAATATGAAAAAAGAAGCTTATTCTGCTTCTTCTTTAGATTCTTCGCTTTCATCTTCTGCTTTATTATAAGCTTCTAAAATAGCGTCAGTAAACATCTTACGAGTTTCTTTGTTTAATGGATGAGCAACGTCGTGATATCCATCAGCAACTTTACGACTTGGCATAGCTGCAAATAACCCATTCTTTCCTTCAATTAAACGAATATCTCTTATTAAAAAACAAGAGTCTAATTCGACAGAAGCTAACGCTTTCATATTAGTACCATTATCGTATTTACGGACATATACTTTTGTGATTTTCAAAGCACCCATCTCCCTTCAGTAATTTGCCCTAATTATATTATATACCAATTATTCTTTCTTTGCAACTACTGATCACTTTCATAAAAAATACGAATGGTTTTAGTAATTACATCCGTATAAGAAAAAGATTTAATTTCACTACTATTAACTAATTCTACTAAAAAAATATGATTATATAATTCTTTGATTTTTACCGCATATTCTTCCACCCGATTTCTTCCTAAATGATACTTTAGATGAACTTCTTCTCCTAAGTGACGATATAAATCATCTTTTATTTGTGTAACAGTCATAAATCCACCTTTCTATCTTGGATATCCTACATACATCATACCATTGGTTTGTAATCCTCCTATTCCTTCAGGACCATACTTTGTACGATTTAACAACTCTTTTAAATCTATACTTTCACTCGTACAAGTTAAACTAATTTTGGTCGCAATAATGGCAGGATCTAAAGCATGAATATTTACGCGTTTAGGACTAGAGGCAAAAGTAGCTCCTGCTTTGATTAATTCTTCATAATTAGATTGACAAGCTCCAGCAATAATCACTAATTTTTGATGAGATTTTTCATAATTTCTAGCTTCTTTAACCGCATTTACAAAATATGAACTATTTTTATAATGTTCTGCAATATTTTTATTTTTATAGTAAGCATCATGACCTGTAATCACTACAATAGAAGGATGATATTGTTCTAATAAACTATTTATCTCGCCTGGAACTTCTTTTTCATTCATAACTACACCTACTGCTTCTAAAGAGGCTTTATGATAGTAATCTAAACACCTCTTTAAATAATCTTGATCAGCATCAATATGTAAAATTTTACCAGGTAAATAGAAATAATCATCACGATTTAAAGAATATTCAATACTGGCACATTTTAAAAAATCTTCTTCCTGTTCTACATCTTCTTTAGAATCATATAAACGCAAGTCTTCAATAGGGCTATCGGCTTGCAAACGAATATTGACGCCTTTTAAATAACAAACCTCATTGTCATCAATATAAGTAATCATAAATACCATATCATGATTGTGAGACTTACGAGTCACTAAATCTCCTATTTTATATTCCATATTCTCACCTATTTAAGGATATGCTTTATCAAACAAAAAAAGAACCGAAGTTCTTTAAATTGGAATCTTTAGTTTATGTTGATATTTAAGACATACAATAGATAATATATGAGTTAATACCAATACAATTCCTATATTGATCAAACCATATATAAGCTTTTGTTCTGACTCAAAATTAATAACTTTTAATACCCATAACCAAAAATAAATTATCCCTGGATGAATTAGATAATAATACTTAGATAATCCCCGTAAAGAGTATTTACCTCGCCATTGAAACATACGATTACTATATAATAGACACAAGAAAAAATAATAAGTTAATGGAAAACAAGAAAGAATGATATTACTATTTAAACGTTCTGTTGTTTGTAAAAATAATGTTTCTCCTATAAGTAATACCACACATATAATAAACTTCAAAAAACTATATGGAACAAATGGATTTTTCTTCTGCCCAATGTGATACCCTAACGTTACATAAAATAAACCAAAGAATAAAAAGTTACGCGTCGTAAAGAAAAATTTAAAATAATAAGAAAGAAGATGCTGAAAAGAATGTGGTAAAATTCCATAATATGTTTCTGTTGCACCAAGCAGTAATAAAACAAAAGAAATAACTAATAAATATTGTATTTTCCATCTTTTTTTCCACCAGCGTAATACTAATAATGACAACATAAGGGCAGGAAAATACCATAAGTGATAATATGTTCCGGAATATAATAAAATAAGTAATAAAAGCACAGGAGAAAAAAGAAGTATAAGTGGAATAAGTAACCATATAGGAATCGGTATTTGTTGCACGTAAGAAATAATCGTTGGTAGATAAGAACTACCATAAAGTAAAATAATAGGAATATAAAGAATACTCCAAGTGATATAAAGAGGAATCATTCCTTTTACATATTTTTTGATATATTCTTTATTCTGTTTCTCTTTTTGCGCTACAAAATAACCACTCACTAAAAAGAAGAACGGTACACAAATACGACCTATAATATTATTAAAAAATAAATCTAAAGGATAAGAAGTATTTAAGAATGGTCGTAAGTGAAGAATCATAATGACAATCGAAAACAAATAACGAAATATATCTAAATTTTCATAACATTTTTGATTTTTCTGATGATTTTCATTCATTTGTTTTTCTATCTTTGATACCCCTATACTACTACATAGAATAAAGATGATTCCAACAAAAATTGCCATTAAAATATTAGGAAATTGCAAAATCTTTAACAAAATCATTCCCAAATATAATAATGTGGTTATACTCGTAATAAACATTTCTCTCTTATATTTCATACACATCACATATTCATTATAGCACAGACAATTGTTAGAAAAAACACCTCAATTAAAGGTGTCTTTTATCATACAACAATAGATCTATGTTTCAGAAATTCTTCTCTTTCCTTAATAATATTCAAAGAAGAAGCATCTATTTTTTTATTTTCATACTTTTCTTTTAAATAACTCATAAACTCATTTTCTAATGTATTTTTTGAATTTGTTTTAAAAGTATTCTTAGCTACAGCATTTTCCATCTTAGTACGCAATACTTTCCACTGTTTATAATAATCCGTTTTAAATTTTACAATATGATTTTCATCATCTTCTAGAACAAAACCTTCTATATTGTGATGATTCAAAAGATAATTCTGTTCTTGGATGGTAGAATATAATGTTTCTAATTCTTCTAATTGATTTGCAACATATACTAACTTCTTTATTTCTATTTGATAAGTATCTGCAAATTTTTGTAATTTTTGATATGGCGTTTTTTTATAATCCAGTTGATTATAAACCATATCGAGTAGTATCAAATGAGATTCATCATACTTTATTATGTGAGGATCATGGATCGGATCGATCACTTCAAAAATCATTGAAACAGAATGTTCACACAAATAATCTTTAATACTATCAACTTGTTGTTCATTAAAAAGTGTATAAAAAATAGTTTTAAAATACTCTACATATGTTCCTTGATTAGTACTTTTAGTGGCGAAGAACAATTCTCCTTTATAATAAGATAAAATACCTAAAAATCCATTATACTTTAAATAGAAAGAAACAGGAAAATGAAAACTGGTCTTAATATTTTCAAAAGATGTCTCTTCTCTTTCATTAATATTAAAAAATTTATCATAGCTACGAGCAACAACATGACACTGTTTTGTATCAATAAATAATCCTCTAGCTTGTGTTGTCATTTGATTCCATACTTGATTGTAAAAAGCTTGCTTCGTAAAATTAAATGATGAAAGACCTGGTTCTAATTCTTTTTCATATACGTATTTATTGCTTCTTAGATTTGATACTAATTGATAAACTTGTGTTTCTTCCTTTAAATGACAATTATAAATTTCATTTTTTACCGTTTTTGAACAAATCGAACCATCATCATTTAAATCTAAAATTCTAAGAAATCCACCATGTTCAATATCCCCTTCTAAATTAACAGAATAATTGTATTTTTGCGTATCTATCTGATAATAGTTTCGATGACCGTGAACTTGATAGACTTTATTTTTTCTCTTTTTCATTGCTTCTTCATATAAGCCATCAATATCAACATCATATTGATCAATTCCATATGTAAAGGAATTAGTACTATAATATTCTAATGGAGATTCTGGAAAATAAGGAATTCCACCATGAGTCACTAAATAGTTTT
>CALVJM010000070.1 GCA_944332155.1 uncultured Bacilli bacterium | reverse complement strand
TTTCTTCTTCAGACACTACTTTCTTAGGATAATGAGAAACTAAATCAAACATTGGTTGAATCTGAACTTCTCCTCTTTCTAAAGCTTCTAGAGAAAGACAATCTTCTAGTTTAAAAACACCTTGTTTCGTTCGCACTAAATCGGTCATCATTCCAACCGTTTGTAAAGATAAGGCAATATCTCGAATTAAACTACGAATATAAGTCCCTTTACTCACTAACGTGCGAAACTGAAAATATGTTTTTCCATCTTGATACCAAGGTTCACCTTCTAAAGACAGATGATAAATTGTTACTTCTTTTTTAGGGAGCGTTACACTCTCTTTCGCACGCGCATATTCGTAACACTTTCGCCCCTTTACTTTTACTGCTGAATATAGTGGTACTTCTTGCATATAAGTTTTTTGGAAAGCATGTAATGCATTTTCAATTTCTTCTTTCGTAATCATCGTTTCTTGTTCATTTAACACCGTTCCTGTTTCATCCAACGTATCCGTTTCTACACCCAGACATACGGTTGCGACATATTCCTTTTCCGTACTCGTTACTAACTCAACTAATTTAGTAGCTTTTCCAATACATAATACTAATACACCGGACGCAATAGGATCTAAAGTTCCTGTGTGCCCTACTTTTTTGGTTTGTAACACCCGACTTGCTATATTGACCACATCACGACTTGTCATACCTTTTTCTTTACTCACTAACAAATAACCATTCATAATAACTTCTCGCTTTCTTTTTCTCTTTATCTGTATTATACTATAATTATCTAAGATTTGATGCATTTATTGAAAGATGGTGAATTTATGAGTTTTAATGAATACCAAGACATGTACGAAAAGTGTCAAGATTATGCGCCTTATCACATGTTTCTATATGATTTAAAAAACAGTAAACAAATCACCAATCCTAGGCGTCAACAACAATTAAAGAACTTACTTTACCACGTGTATCACAAGATAGAAAAACTTGAACAAAAAAAACATCAAGTCATACTACATCGTTCTCCTCTTTTTTCTTCCCACTCATTTGGTTATTTACAAGAACCTTTTCTGATTGATGGTGATACCATTGGATTTACTGTACTAAGAGGTCAAATAGATGAAGAACTAGTAGATTTTATTTTTGAAGAAACAAAAAAAGAGTTACAAATTCCTTATGAGTTTCACAAAGCTCATGGTTATTATGAAACAGATGAGTATGTAGAAGGGAATCACCTCTATTTTCGAGGATATTTAATTCAAGAATTGAATACGAAACATAAGAAAAAATTCACAAAATAGTGAATTTTTTAGTTATCACGATTGTCTAAAATAATGATGAGACGAAGTAAGTTTAAGATTGTGGAAGCCAAGGCAGCTACATATGTAAGAGCTGCTGCTTGTAACATTTGTTTTGAAGAATCTTGTTCTTCTTCATCCACTAATGACAATTTTTTTAACTGTGCGAGCGCACGTTTAGACGCATCTAACTCAACCGGTAGTGTGACTAGTTGAAATAATAAGGTCGCACATAAAACTAAAATACTAAGTTTAATATAACCTGTAATTCCAGCAAAAATAGAAACTATTAATCCAAAATAACCTAAATAAGTCACAAAATTAACAAATGGAACTAACGCACTTCGAATACGCATCATCGTATACCCTACTTTATCTTGTATTGCATGCCCACATTCATGCGCCGCTACACTAAGAGACGCAATACTTGTTCCATGAAACACTTCATGGGATAAACGAACTACTTTACGACTTGGATCATAATGATCCGTTAATTCACCACGAACCTCTACAATATAAATATCTTTAAGTCCATTCTCATCTAAAATACGTCTTGCGACTTCTTGTCCGGATAAATTCCCTTTACTTTTGACACGTTTAAATTTGTTATAAGCACTAGTAATTTTAGCTTGCGCTGCGACAACAACGATAAACGCAAGTATTAATAGTCCATATGTTAATAAATTATCTAATCCAAAATATATCATTTATTCACCTCTATACTAATTCGAATATTGTTCCTTCTCTGGTATCTTTTATTTGTACATGTTTTTTAGAAAGTTCCTCACGAATTTGATCGGCCTTGGCAAAATCTTTATTCTGTTTTGCGAGTTTTCTCTCTTCAATTTTTTCTAAAATCCATTTTTCAAATACTTCATCAATTTCTTGTTTATTCTCTTTCAATAAATCAAGAGATAAAACTTGGTCGAATTCTTCGATTAAAGAACGTTTTGTGTAATCATTTAATTCTGATTTCAACACATCATAGACAACTGTTAAAGCACTAGAAGTATTTAGATCATTCTCTAAAGCTTGACGAAATTTTTCTTGATAGGCCTTTCCTTCTTCTTGAAAAGCATCTTTTTCTGATTTTAAATTTAAAACACGTTTACGTAACTTATAGTACTCATTTTGGGCACTACTTAGAGAATCATAACTAAACACTAATTGATTACGATAATGACTCTTTAAACAAAAATAACGATAACTTAATGGATCATATCCTTTTTCTTCTAATAAAGAAACCGTTAAAAACTCTCCTTTTGATTTACTCATCTTTCCAGAACTATCATTTAAGTGTTCTCCATGACACCAATATTTACACCACGAATGACCTAAATAAGCCTCACTTTGGGCAATTTCATTGGTGTGATGTGGAAAGATATTATCGACTCCTCCACAATGAATATCTAAGTATTCTCCTAGATAAGCAATCGAAATACAAGAACATTCAATGTGCCAACCAGGGTAACCAACACCCCATGGAGAATCCCATTTCATCGCTTGGTCATTAAATTTAGAGCTCGTAAACCATAAACCAAAGTCTGCTGGATTTCGTTTATGAATATCTTCTTCTACATCATCACGTACTCCTACCATTAAATCTTCCGGATTTTTACCAGATAATGCATAATAATCTTGAGCTTTCGAAACATCAAAATAAATATTTCCACCAGAAGAATAAGCAATATCCTTTTTTAATAATACCTCAATCATGTGAATATATTCTGAAATATGGTCTGTTGCTTTAGAAACTACTTCTGGCCACTTAATATTGAGCTTTTCGGTGTCTTTCTTGAAGGCTTCGGTATAAAATTCAGCAAGTTCCCAAACCGTTTTGTGTTCACGTTTCGCACCTTTTAACATTTTATCTTCACCTTCATCGGCATCACTTGTCATATGACCGACATCAGTAATATTCATGACACGTTTTACTGGATATCCAATATAACGTAATGTTTTTTCTAAAATGTCTTCAAAAATGTACGTGCGCAAATTTCCAATATGGGCATAGTGATACACGGTTGGTCCACAAGTATACATCGTAACTAATTCTTTATTATGAGGGATAAACTCCTCTACTTTATTTCCTAATGTATTATATAGCTTCATAATCCACCTCGTTTCAATTATAACACACTTTTCTACTTCGGTAAATGAACTTTAAAAGTCAAGAATGTAATATCTGAAACGATGGTTTGTTCTTTTCCTCTTTTAGTATAATCACCACTCAAATATTTCTTCTGATCATCTGGAAATACCGTAACTAATTTTTGATTATCTTTATTTTCTAAAATCGTAGCCAGAGCATTCGCTCCACTAGAAATACCAACACCTAATCCTAATTCGCGAGATAATTTACGACTCATCTCTAAAGCTTCTTCATCTGAAATAGTAACAATCTGATCGATTTGTTTTGAATCTACTAAATCAGGAATAAAATCATCGCCAATTCCTTCAATCTTGTGTGACCCTTTCGTGTGTAACTTCAATAAAGACATGTTTTCAGGCTCTAAAGCAATTATTTTAGAACCATATTTTTTCTTAAAATACTCTCCCACTCCCATTAAAGTACCACCAGTACCAATGCCCGAAATAAAGCCATCTATAGAACCTAATACCTTCTCTATTTCCTTAGCAGTTGTGTAAACATGAGCCTCTTTGTTCCATACATTAGAAAACTGATTTAATAGGAAGCCTTGATGTTCTTCTGCATATTTTCTAGCTCGTTCAATACACTTTAGAAAACCGCCTTCTTCTTTAGAAACTAAAACAACATTTGCACCATAACTTTCCATTAAAGAGACACGTTCTCTACTCACCCAATCTGGCATATATATTTGAACCGGATGAGAAAAAAGCGCACCTAAAGCGGATAATGAAATACCAGTATTACCACTGGTTGCTTCCACAAGAAGGACACCATCTTTTAATATTCCTTCTTCTTTTGCCTTCTTTAGGATATACCATACAACACGATCTTTAATACTACCTGTAAAATTATAATATTCTAATTTTGTAAAAAAACTTCTTTCTTGACCACGAAAACGATAAAATATTTCTACAAGAGGCGTATTTCCAATTAATTCATTCATATAATCACCCATCTTATCATATGATAGTATAAACAAAAATTAATCATTTTTACTATTTTTATTGCACATTCTTTCATTTTGTGATATGATTTAAATGCATGTGGACCTTTAGCTCAGTTGGTTAGAGCATCCGGCTCATAACCGGACGGTCGATGGTTCGAGTCCATCAAGGTCCACCAGATATGTTTAAAAAGATTTGTGTATCAAATCTTTTTTATTTATTTTCCATCGACCTCTAAAAATAAATTATCAATATTTTTCAAAAAATATTGATATATCAATAAATTTAGTATATAATGTAATATGTAACGCGGGTGTGGCGAAATTGGTAGACGCACTAGACTTAGGATCTAGCGCTTTACGGCATGGGGGTTCGAGTCCCTTCACCCGCACCAGTGACGAATCTGTTCGAACTATTCGAACTTTAATATAAATATCAACTCAATTTGGGTTGATTTTTTCGTTTTATGAAAAATCATCCTGCTAGGAAAGGATGGTATTTATGATTAATATTATTAAGCAAGAAATAACTTTTGATGAATCTTTAAAACAAAGATTAGAATTTATATGTGAGTTTTCACATACTACTCCTACTTTTATAAATGGTTATATTCATAAGGTAGCAAAAACTAATCTCTCCTATATAGAACCACACAAGATAATCATTAAAGGTATAACATTTCTTGCTTTTAATTATTCTAATGAGATTTATATTAAGAATTTATCACAAAAGATTAAACTGTCAGAGTTAGAAGATTATTTAAAAAGCATTTCATTTGGCAATAATTGACATTTCATAAAATAGTGATAGAATATTCATCAAGAGATTTTATATCTATTTAAGGGAGTTAAATAGATGAATCAAAGGAAATTATATACTTATTTAGATTTTATGAGGTGTCAGTAGTATTAAACACTTAATACTTTTGATACCTCTTTTTTTAGGATTAAAGGGAGATGATAATTAATGGAAGAAAAGAAATTATGTGGACTATATATGAGGGTAAGTACTGAAGATCAAGCTCGTGAGGGTTTTAGTTTACCAGAACAAAAAGAAAGAT
>CALVJM010000069.1 GCA_944332155.1 uncultured Bacilli bacterium | reverse complement strand
TATATTGGAGAAAACACTTAAGGCAAAAAGTACCCTCTACTTGTTATATACAACAAAACTTTTTCATATCCTTTTTTACTTGAAAAAAAGAAAGATATTTTATATAATAAATTTATAAGAAAACCACCAAAAATTTGAAGGCACTTTCTAAGTACTTTCTCAAACACTTATTGCGGTTAAGTGTTTTTCTTTTTATACAATCCAATATCATTTAGTTTGACCAAGTTTTATTTTTTTCATATAATAGTAGTAATTTAGAATATCTTAAGGAGGATCGTAAAAGATACCTAAATAGCGCCAGATCCTACGGGATGACGAGGTAAGTGGTTATCGAACATTCGGCGGATACTACTTCGGTTAGTGGAATCGTAAGACATATGACAAAAAGTAAAATCAAGATTATAACAAAACATATGTCACCCACACTACAAATAAAGGAGATAAATTATGTGTGGAATTGTTGGATATGTAGGTCAAAAAAAGGCCCTACCTATTCTTTTAAATAGTTTAAAAGCATTAGAATATCGCGGATATGATTCTGCAGGAATTGCATATATCAAAGATAAAGATATTCATATTATTAAAAAACAAGGAAAAATAAAAAACCTGGAACAAAGTTTATCAATAGATGAAGATACTTATATGGGGATTGGTCATACGAGATGGGCTACACATGGAATTCCTAATGAAATAAACGCACATCCTCATAAAGTAGGAAAAATTACTTTAGTTCATAACGGAATTATTGAAAACTATGAAGAGTTAAGACAAGAACTTGTTAAAGATGGTTACACTTTTAAAGGTGAAACCGATACAGAAGTTGTTGCAGCTTTAATTGATAAAATATATCAAAAAAAGCATGATATGTTAAAAACATTAGATAAAGTTACAAACAAGTTGGAAGGAACTTATGCCTTTGGTATTATTTGTGAAGATTATCCAGATACGATTTATGCGATTCGTAAAGATAGTCCACTAATTATTGGTGTTAAAGATAAAGACTACTTTATCGCTTCTGATGTTCCAGCTATTTTAAATTACACCAGAGAATACTATTTACTAGAACAAGGTGAAGTTGCTGTACTAAATAATACTTGTACTTTTTATATGAAAGGCCAAGAAATAAATAAAGAACTTAAAAGCTTTGAAGGAGATTCTTCGAGCGTATCTAAGAATGGATATGACCATTTCATGATGAAAGAAATGATGGAAGAACCAGATGTTTTACATAAAACAGTTCATCATATGAAAGAAGAATCTTTTACTTTTATGAATTATCAAAGTATTGATATTGTTGCATGTGGTAGTGCATATCACACGGGTTTAGTGGGTAAATATTTAATTGAACAATATGCAGATATTCCAGTTAATGTTGAAGTTGCCTCAGAATATCGTTATAAAAAATTCTTTCCCAAAAAGAATCATCTTGTAATTGTAATTTCTCAATCTGGAGAAACTGCGGATACTCTAGCGGCATTAAAACTTGCCAAAGAAAACAATCTTGATACTTTAGGTATTGTCAATGTCAAAGAAAGCTCTATTGCTCGCGAAGCAGATCGCGTTATTTATACTATGGCTGGACCAGAGATTGCCGTTGCAACAACCAAAGCTTATCTAGCTCAAGTAACAACTTTATCCCTACTCGCTCTTAAAACAGCTTATGAAAAAAATTTAATGAAAAAAGATGAATATGAAGAAATTTTACATAGTTTTGATGTTGGAGCAGTTAAAATAGGAAAATTATTAAATAAAGATTATGAAAAACAGGCTAAAAAGATTTATAAGAAAAATGATTTATTTTATCTAGGACGTGGTCTTGATTATGCCCTAGCGATGGAAGGAAGCTTAAAACTTAAAGAAATTTCTTATTTACACAGTGAAGCTTATGCATCAGGTGAATTAAAACATGGAACTATTTCGCTAGTAGAAGATGGTACACCTGTCATTAGTGTTATGATTGATGATCATATTCGTAGTAAAAGTGTTAGTAACAATAAAGAAGTGCGTGCCCGTGGTGGATATGTAATTGCCATTAGTAATACAGAACTTCCTAACGATAGTTATGATGATTTAATTTTAATTCCTCAGATTAATGATTTTGTCAACCCTATTATGGCATTAATTCCTATGCAGATGATTAGTTATTATGTAGCTAAAATGCGTGGCTGTGATATTGATAAACCTAAGAATTTAGCTAAATCTGTAACCGTAGAATAAAGAAAAAACGTGAATTTCACGTTTTTTTATGTAATATCTTTTAAAAATATGGATTATATTTCTTTTCTTCTTCTAAAGTAGTCTTTTCACCATGTCCTGGATATATTGTATAATCATCATCGATTAATTTTATTTTTTGAATAGATTTTTTCATTTCTTGGTTATTTCCACCTACTAAATCTGTACGTCCAATACTTCTTTTAAAAATAAAGTCACCTACAAACATTACTCTTTCATGAGGAAAAATTAAAGTTATTGAATCTTCTTTATGTCCAGGCGTAAATAACACATCAAAATTAAATACGCCAATCGTTTGATGACCTTCTTGAAGATTATGAAAATCATAAACCAAAGTAGAATACTTATTTTTTAATTGATCTAAGGCACCAATATGATCAAAATGATAATGGGTAATGACAATTCCATCAACACATTCAT
Organism: uncultured Bacilli bacterium; assembly: GCA_944332155.1. Classification (GTDB taxonomy): domain Bacteria; phylum Bacillota_I; class Bacilli_A; order RF39; family UBA660; genus Pelethosoma. Next base: position 2,851 of record CALVJM010000069.1, on the reverse strand, counting down.
TACCAATATGCTCTTCAATTCTATGAGCTTCTTCGCCAGGATCAATCACTAACACATGTCCATCTTTATGTAAGAGATAACAATTGGTTTCTAATGGCCCAACTATAACTTGTTCTATTTTCATATTAAAAATATGGATTCTCCTCTTTTTCATCCTTCATTTTTGTTTTATCTCCATGGCCTGGATAGATAACTGTATTATTAGGATATTTTTTTATTTTAATAATTGACTTATTTAAATAACGAGGTCGCTCAATTTGGCCAACACTACCTTTTAATACTGTGTCTCCTGTGAACATTGCTTTCTCATTTACAAAGTAATAACTCATTCCATCTCTAGAATGACCTGGAGTTTTAATAGCTTCAAACTTAAAATGTTTAATACGATGATGACCCTCTCTTAAATTATGACAATCAAAAACTTTGACTTTATATTTTTCTTCTATTTCTTTTAATGCTTTGGTATGTGATTCATGATGATGGGTGATTAATACACCAATCACTTTTTTATTGCCAATTGCTTTTTCAATTTTAGAAAATTCATCAGCAGGATCAATAATTAAAATATAACGATTCATTTCTAATAAATAACAATTGGTTTCATCTTTTCCTAATACTAATGTTTTAATTTTCAATGTTAATTTCTCCCTTCAATAAACGTTGAAATACTTCTCGTTTTACTTCCTCAGAAATACCAATACCGGCAGCTAAAACATGACCGCCACCTCCATAATGATAAGCTATTTTAGATACATCGACACTTCTACTGCGTAGACTAATTCCACCATTCATATTCACAATAATAATAACATCTAAGTCTAAATGGCGCTTTAACAGTTCATTACCAATCTCACTTCGATACTTCTCTGCATAAACCATTCCTACTCGAACCGAATTAGGTAATATTCCCCGAATCATACGTTCTTCTCTTTTGTCAATATAACGTTTCTTATTTTCTTCTTCTAATTCTAACAACTGTTCTTGAAAATCAGTAAACGTAAATGTCTTGGTTGCCTTTTGTAATAAAAGAGTCATTTCTTGAATATATCGCTTTTCACCTAATAATTCGAATAAAGAGCCTAATTTAGGTGATAATAAATTATTATTTTTTTCAAATGTCCATAAATCTAAATCTTTTACTGCTTTAATATATTCTTCTAATCCAGAATGAGTAATAAATTCCTGACTTTGAATATATTGATAAAATAATGTTGTGCCACACTCTTCAATATTCAAAGTTACATATGGATATACTCTGGCATATTCATGGGTTTCATGATGGTCAAAAACTAAAAATTTGGAACGATATTCACTTTGTTCAATCAATGGATATATTTCTTGGGGAATTGTTAAATCAACTACATAAATATGTTCATAGATACTTAAATCAGTTGTTAATAGTTCGGTTAGATAATCAAACATTTCATGGACATCTAACAATTTACAATCATAGTTTTTGTTCCATAGGTTCATTAAAATAACCGGTGTTACTCCATCTACATCTTTTACATGACTTATAATTAAATCTTTCATTTTTCTAATCCCACCATTTCTTTAATAGGACCATATGTTTTACGATATCCATCAATTAATCCATATTGATGAATTGCTTCAATATGTTTTTTTGTGGGATACCCTTTATGTGATGCGAATCCATACATTGGATATTGTTTATCTAACTCGATCATCATATGATCTCTTGTAACTTTGGCGAGTACACTCGCAGCCGCAATACTAATGCTTTTGGCGTCCCCTTTAATAATTGAAGTATTAGGAATGTCTAATTCTAGAGGCATCGCATCAATAAGTACGTGCTCTAAGGGTATTTGTTCCTGAACTTTTTTTATTGCCATATACATGGCTTCTTTAGTAGCTTGATAGATGTTCACTTCATCAATACGTTCTGGACTTACCTCACCAATTCCATAGGCGATGGCATGTTCTTTAATATAATGATAAAACGTTTCTCTTTTCTTTTCACTTAATTTTTTAGAGTCTGTTAATCCTTCTAATTGAAAATCTGTAGGTAAAACGCAACAAGCAGCCACTACAGGTCCTATTAAAGGTCCTCTTCCTACTTCGTCTACACCACCTATATATTGAATTCCTTTTTGTTCTAACTCATGTTCATAATGATATAAATCAATTGTTGTTTCTTTTTTCATTTTTTTCACATCCTTTTTCTATTATATAACTTAATTAAAAATAAAGCTATGATTATCGATTATTTTTTGTTACAATATCTAATAGGTGAAAAGCAATGCAAGAAAATATTATTTTTTTAGATATTGATGGTGTACTAAATGGTGAAGAACAATTTGAAATGCCACCACGTTTTTCCAAAGAAGCTATTTTTGTTTTAAAACAAATTATCACTAAATATCAAGCAAAAATTGTTATTACATCTTCTTGGCAACGTAGTGATGGTAGTAATAGAAATAAAATCAAGTCTATGTTTCAATCTGTAGGCTTTGAAGTATTTGACTTTATTCATCCTTCCTTAAAAGGAACTTACTTAAATAAAGAGCTTTCTAATCGTAGTTGTGGTATTCTTGATTACTTATTACATCACCCTTGTTACTATCTCATTTTAGATGATGAATATCAAAAAGAATATGAATTTTTAAAATTACATTATTATCAAACACCAACATTGAAAGGTCTTACCGAAAAAGATTTACCTCATTTATATTTTAAAGCTCTAAATGATCAACAACTAATTCCTTTTTCTTATGAAGAAAAAAATAAGTACTACAAAAAAAGAAAGATTTAACCGAGACTGCTGAAAAAGTATACAAAGATTATTGTAAACTATATCAGTAGTCTTTTTGTTTTGATATAATATATATAA
>CALVJM010000068.1 GCA_944332155.1 uncultured Bacilli bacterium | reverse complement strand
TTATCTTAAAAATATAATTTTTCTTCTTTTTTTCTTACTTCTTTTAAATTCAGTAAAATTTATTCTATTTTACTGTGCAATAATTGACATCCTTCTGATTAAAAAAAGTAGAATTATATCTACTTTATAGCTGATGTTGTTTTTTCTTAATAAGTGCTTTATCTTGAGAAGGAAATGTATGGTTCTTTTCAATATAATGTACCTGTTCCATGGAAAAAATAGGTTGAATATCTTCCATAATATCAAAATGACGATGATATTCATCTCGTTTTCCATTTTTTATAAACAAAGTGCGAATTCTAAAACCAAAATCACAATCATTATTCAAGTCTCTATCATGAGCTGCAATAATAATATGACCTTCTGGAAAAAATGTTTGACTACATTTTGGTGTCAAATAACCAGTTCGAGAATCTTTACTATATAGTGTTTCTACTTTACAATAAAGTTCTTCTCCTTTAAAATATGAGACCTCATATTGTATAAATGAAGGATTATATCGACATTGTTCAAAACAATCTAATTTATTTATTTCCGGATTATATAACTCATCAGGTAATTGATGTTGAGCAATCACTTTTTTTACTTCGTTTGGTAATAAGCTTGTTCGAATACTCATAAATTCCCTCCCTATGCTCAATATTATACTACAAAACCAGAAAAAACCAAAATATATTTTTATTACCTATTTTTTAACAAACAAAAAAACCAATAGTTTTTTATCACACTATTGGTTATATACCAAATGTTTTTTTGAACTTCTTCATAATATATATTAGAAACCTTACTAAAACTTATCCCCTCAACTTTTGTAAGGTTTCTTTTTTTTATCTTTTCATATACTATACTAGGTGATTTGTATGTTTCGTGGAATGGGTCCATGTTGGGGTGGCCGTGGTAAATGGGTTTTATGTGTTTGTGTTTGTACTATTTTAATGATATATCAATTTATTTTAACATTATTTATTTTTACTAGATTTAATTTATTTTTATTTATGTTCTTCTTGTTATTAATGTTGTTTGGGTTTTTTCGATTGTTGTGGTGAACGAATTTCTTTGGCTTTATATAACTCATCCATTTTTTGACTAATATACTCGCATGATTTAAATTCACTTTTTTTAAATTCTATTTTATCTGGCATACTTATTAATATAAATAATAATAACCTCTCTTCGCGTTTTAATGGATAATGATGTTCATATCTTTTTAATAGCTCATCAAAGTCAAACTCTAGTGTATGAGCACGATATAATTTATAAAAATCAAAAATCGGAATACCAACCTTAGCTTTTTCCCAATTAATAAAATAACTATTTTCATTTCTTAGAAAATGATTTAAATTTAAATTGTTATGTAAAACAACGACTCGTTGTTTTCTTTTTTCTTTAATCATCTCATACCAATGTTCTAACTCTACCTCGCAAAAATATAAAGACTTAAAGATCATTGTAATATTACGCGCAAGTAAATACTCTTTTGGTGACATTATAATATGACTTTCTATAATACTAATTAAATCATTATAATAACTAGTAAGATAAATAATGTTGTTTTTTAAATCCTCATATATTTTTTTATAATCATCTAAATCTACTTCTTTATAATGTGTTGTTTTGTTGTGTAACAAACTCATTAAATCTACTAAGTCTACTATCTTTTGTTCACGCGGAATATGATCTTCCCGAATATATTCCCGAACTTCCACTTCATCTGTTGATAAATCTAATTTTCGTGGATAATAATAAAAACTTCTTGAATTTAGGTATTCGTAAACATTTAATGTTGATATATCTTGTCTCGTTTCATCTTTAGGTTTTAAACAGAACGTTCCTTTATCGGTCGTTAAAATAGTTACTCTTCCTCTTATTTCAATTTTACTAGGTTTTACATGACATTGTTCACAAAAGTCTTTAATTGATACTTTCATCTGGAATAATCAATTTATCGCCAATTTTTAAATCACCTAATTGATTATATTCTTCTAATTGTTCACGTGTTACACCATATTTTTGCATCACTGTTTCTAAATGATCATCTTCACGTAAAATATAAACACGATAAGTAGTATACTCACTTATCTCTTTTGTTTCTGTTTCAACTTCTGCTTTGACAGGAGCTGTAGTTTCTTTAATATCAATTGGTTCTGCCATATTTCGTTCTGATACACTCTCCTCTTTTCTATCTTCTACATCTTTAGTTTCTTCATATATGGCATTTATTGCTTCGTGCTTTTCCTCTTCACTCATCTCATCAGCCATTATATCTGTTGGTGTTTTTCGTACTTCTTCTAGTTCAGAATCTTCTTGAATTATTTCTTTTTCCACTTCTTGTTCTTCTAATTTATCAATAGCGACTTCAATATTCACAGATAGAATATTATTATCAATAATCTCATAATAAAAATCATGAATATCCACTTCCGCATGGCTTGTAATATAACGTTCATCTAAATGAATATCAAAGGGAATATTATAAGAAAATATTTCTGTATCAGTACTAGTGTCTGTCATTAAATATTCTCCACTAATCATAAACTCGCCTGTAATTAAACCTTCTTTTTCGACATGTAATGAATGTTCCAAAGAAATACTAGTTATTTCTGCAACATTCGTCTTGAAAATAATATCCTTTTTAAAAGGGACAATCTTTTTCATATAATTCCTCCATTTCAATTTAGTATATGAAAAAAAGAATAAAATTATTTATTCTTTTGCAAAGTTTTTTCTTTTGTTTGACGTTTCATATATTTCATAATTATTTTTCCTACTTTTTTTGTTTCCTTAGTATCAATTTTTTTAAAATCGCCCTTTGATTTAATAACAGAATTTATAGTTAAATATTCTTTATTATTTCGTTCTAAAATAATTTTACGAAATATATCATAGTCTTCCGGCAACAATTCTTTTTCATGTTTATTAATAATCGAAATAATAGCCGCTTCCACATAATAAGTTTGCAATAACAAATCTATTGTTTTCTGTTCTTGTTCATTATATAATAACAACAGAAGATTATATTCCAAAAACCATAAATTATTTACTATGATATCTGGATAGATAATCTCATAACATATTTGATTATCCAATTCAGAAAAGATTGAAAAATACTGGTTAACCTGATTTAATTTTTTTTGAGCAATATCATTTACATATTGTAAATCATAATTTTCATCTTCATTCATTTGTAACTCATTATATTTATTTACCAAACAATAATACGCACGATTAATAATTAATCGCTGATTGACATAATCAATCATATTATTGCATAATTCATTATATTTTTGATTTAAATGTCCTTCTTGATAACGAAAATAATCAATATAAGTATAAACAAACTCCCATTTTTCAGGTGGTAATGCATATAGATATAAAGGTTCACTTAAAAGCATTTTTATATATGAAAATATAGAATAAATATCATAATCTAGTTTACCTATATATTCTTTCAAAGGTACTTTTCCAGCAATTTGATACATAATATCTAACATATACAAATGTGTCTCTAAATCATACTTTTTCATTTTAAACACCTATTTCCTATTTAAAAAGATAATTATAAATATCCATATAATTGACAACAGGATATAATTCTAGCTCGGGCATAATTTCTTTTGGAACTTCATCGATATCTTTCATATTATCTTTAGGAAGAATTAATGTTTGAATATGATTGCGATGAGCTCCTATACTTTTTTCTTTCAAACCACCAATAGCTAGTACCTTTCCTCGTAATGTCATTTCTCCAGTCATCGCTACATGCGGTGGAATATTACGATGTGTCAATGCACTAATAAGAGCGGTTGTAATAGCTACTCCTGCGGATGGTCCATCTTTTGGTACTGCTCCTTCTGGAACATGAATATGAATATCCTTATTTGTAAACAGACGGGAATCAATCCCAAATTTTTTATAATGTGACTTGACATAACCAAAAGCAATATGACAACTCTCTTTCATTATATCACCTAAAGAGCCCGTTAGTATGAGTTTACCATAGCCCGGATAATAAGTCACTTCAATTGGCAAAGTATCTCCGCCATAACGAGTATAAGCAAGTCCATTCACCACTCCACTCACATGCAGACTAGATGGTAAAAAATCATACTTTCTCTTGCCAAGACAGGAAATGACACTATCTTTGGTAATTTCTATTTTATCATATGACTGATGCTCTAATAACTCTTTAGTAACAATTTTTCTTAAAATAGATGCGACCACTCGTTGAAGTTCACGTACACCTGTTTCTTTGGTATAACCATGTATTATTTCTAATAACGCATCTTCCGTAAAATGAATCGATTTTAAACCATGTTTTTCTAATTCTTTAGGAATTAAATATTCTTTACATAAAGAAATTTTTTCGAATTCCGTATAACCACTTAATTCAATCACTTCCAAACGATCTCTTAATGCTTCTGGAATATCTTCAATATAGTTAGCGGTTAAAATAAAGAGAACATGGGAAAGATCTACTTCTTCCTCTACATAATGATCAGAAAAAAATGCATTCTGTTCCGGATCTAACACTTCTAATAAAGCACTGGCTGGATCACCATGAACACTTTTTGTCATTTTATCGATTTCATCAATTAACAATACAGGATTCATAGTTTTAGCTTTAATTAAAGATTCTATAACTCTACCAGGGGAGGCTCCGACATAAGTACGACGATGTCCTCTAATTTCAGCTTCATCATCCATGCCACCAACACTAAACTTTACAAATTCTCTTTCCATCGCATGAGCAATCGATTTAGCCAAAGAAGTTTTACCCACACCTGGAGGACCTACTAAACATAAAATGGGACCTTTTAACATATTTGTTTTTTCTTTTACTGCTAAATATTCAACAATTCTATTTTTAGCTTTTTCTAGACCATAATGTGTGTCATCTAAACGTTTTTGAACTGTTGCCAGATCTGGTTTTGTCTCAGTCATGCGATTCCAAGGAATAGAAAAAAGACAATTGATATATGCTTGTAACATAGACAGTTCCGGTGACATAGACGGAATCGATTCATAACGTTTTAACTCTTTATCTAGTCTTATCTTAACAGTATCCGGAGCATTCAATTTTTGTAATTTTAAACGTAACTCTTCTATTTCTTCTTCTTTAGAATAACTTTCTCCTAATTCTTTCTTCATCAAACGTATCTTTTCACGTAGAATAAACTCTTTTTGTGAGGATTCCATTTCTTGTTTTACCTGACGATCAATTTCTTCCTCTGCTTTATAAACTTCCAACTCTTGATAAATATCCTTTAATATCATAAATGCCCGTTGTTTGGCATCAATTTCTTCTAAATATGTGATAAATCGGTCTAAAGATACCGGTAACTCTGGAACAATCATATCTGTTAATTGATCTAATCTTTGTACATTCTTAGTATGATTTAACACACTATTACTCATATAAGGAACCATCTTAATATACTGTTCTAATTCATGATATACCTTACGTATAAGCATTTTTTCTTCTTGTTCTTCTAGTGACTCTATTTCTATTTTAGTAATAATAGACTCTAAAATATCATTCGTATTTACATTCAAATAATCAAAAATTTGAGCTCGATACTCACCTTTAATTACTACTCTCGTTTTCCCGTTCGGTAACTCCATACGATGAACAATTTTACTTACAACTCCAATCGCTGGTAATTCATTTTTCTCCGGTGTTTCCTCTAAAATATCTTTATAACTAGTAACTAATAAACGCCCATCGTGAAATAAATCAGCAACATCAATAATATTTTTACTCTCATCATTATCAAATTCTAAACGAATTTCGTTATGAGGAAGTAGGACAAGTCCACGAAGCAAAATCACTGGCAAATTAGTTTTCATGTCCCACCTCCGAAATCGTCTTTATTATAAACGAAAATAAAAGAAAAGTCTATGCTTTTGCCTTATTTTTATAATTTTGTTTTTTTATTGTAAGTTTAATTTGAAAGTGCACAATTGTTGTGCAGTTAATTTTGTAATGATGTATAATATTCTCCAAGCAATTT
>CALVJM010000067.1 GCA_944332155.1 uncultured Bacilli bacterium | reverse complement strand
GTGAATCTAGTACTTTCCATTGCGACCATTCAATATGAAAATCTTACGATAAAAGAAATCGAAGAATATATTGAAGAGGCCGGCTTTGAAAGTTTAGGTGAATTTAAAGAAATAGAGGATCAAGAGAAGAATCATCATCAAAAAAGAAATCTATTACTTTTAGGAATCCTATTAATCCTGATGATGTATTTATCGATGGGACATATGATTCAATTACCAGAGATTTCTTATTTCAATCATCAACCCCCCTTTCTTTTATCAAGTGTTTTGTTTTTCTTCACTTTATTATTTATAGGATATGGATGGGATTTATTAAAAAGTGGTTTTAAAAATTTAATTCATCGTATGCCAAATATGGATACGTTAGTCTTATGTAGTGTGTTCTTTAGTTTTATTTATAGTTTTTACTATTATATAGAAATATTAAAAGGAAATTCCAGTGGACTTCACCATTTATATTTTGAGTCTATATGTATGGTGATTTGTTTCGTTAAATTAGGACGATATTTAGAATCTATTAGTAAAGATAAAACAAAAGAAGCGATTCGAACTTTAGTTCAAGTCACTCCAAAACAAGCTATTGTTAAAAGGGGAGTACAAGAAGAAAAAGTATCGATTGATGAGGTACACATAGATGATCTTCTTCTTTGTCGTGCGGGAGATAAGATTGCGGTTGATGGTGTGGTCGTATCTGGTAAAACATATGTCGATGAAAGTTTTATTACAGGTGAGAGTGAACCAGTACTAAAAGAAAAGGGTAGTAAGGTGATCGCTGGATCGGTTGCTTATGATGGATATATTGAGTATCAGGCAAAGAAGATTGGGAAAGAATCTACCATTTCAGAAATTGTAACTTTAGTGGTAGAAGCAACCAATCAAAAAAGTCGAATTCAACGTCTAGCCGATCGAATTAGTGGTTATTTTGTTCCTTTTATTATGGTTATTGCTTTTCTAACCTTTATCATTCAACTCTTATTAGGTATAACTTTAGAAAGTGCCTTAACACACATGGTTACTATATTTGTGGTTGCTTGTCCTTGTGCTTTAGGTCTTGCAGTTCCACTAGTAGTAGTTGTAAGTAACGGAAAGTGTGCTCAAAAAGGATTATTTATTAGGAATGGTGATGTTTTAGAAAAAGCACGAACGATTGATACCATTGTCTTTGATAAAACAGGGACTTTAACCTTTGGAAAATTAAATGTTTTTAAAGTATTTAATTATTCTGGGGAAGAAACAGATACTTTAATTAATAAAGTAGCCAACATAGAAAAGCATTCTTCGCATCCTATTAGTACAGCTTTCCAAAGTACTAAAAGTTTGGAAGTATACCAAATAAAAGTATGGGAAGGTATGGGAATATCTGGTATGATTGAAGAAAAAGAATATGTTTTAGGAAACGAAAAAATATTAAAGAAATTATCGATTTCTTCTACACATCCAGAAGATGTGAAAGCGTTAACACAAAACGGATGTAGCATCATTTACGTCGTAGAAAATCATAAAGTGATTGGTTTGATAGGTGTAAAAGATGTTGTTCGCGAGAATTTAAAACCGGTTATTAAGGATTTTGGACGGCAAGATGTGGAAGTGGTGATGCTAACAGGAGATCATGAAGAAACAGCCAAAATAATTGCCAAAGAATTAGGAATCAAAAAAGTCATTGCTGATGTATTACCAAAGAAAAAAGCTCAATATATTCAAAAATTTATCGATGAAGGTAAAAAAGTTATGATGGTAGGTGACGGAATTAATGATGCACCTGCGCTTGTAACCGCAACGATTGGTGTAAGTATTAATGATGGTACAGATGTAGCGATGGATTCTGCCGACGTCATCTTAATGAATAATGACATGAATAATTTGTTGGATTTATTAAGCATTAGTCATCAATCTTATAAAATCATTAAGCAAAACTTATTTTGGGCTTTCTTTTATAACGTATGCATGATTCCGATTGCGATGGGATTATTGGAAGTAATAGGTATTTATATGAACCCTATGATTGGAAGTATCGCTATGACAATTAGTAGTTTAACAGTTGTTTTAAATTCATTACGTTTTGGGAGGTGGAAAAATGAAACAAGTGGAATTTAAAATAGAAGGAATAAAATGTGAAGGATGTGTCAATCGTATCAAAAAAGTATTGGCAAAATGTAGTGGGATAGAATCCTTTGATCTTTTATTAGAAACAAAAATATTAAAAGTTTCTGCTCAAGATGATCAAAGTATTGAGATGATGAAAGAAAAAATAGAAGCTTTAGATTTCACTGTCCTTCCTTTATAAACAAGTTTTACAAAAAAACTTGTTTTTGTTATAATAACTAATGTTTAGATGGAGTGAAAATATGAAAAAATTATATATAGATTTTGACGGAGTTATCTTAGATTCTATTAAAACAACGTATGATATGATGGATGAACAAGGAATTGATAAGTATAATCCGAAAGAAGCACGTGCTTTTTATCGTGTTTTAGATTGGAATCAAGCTTTAAAAGATTCTCATGAAATTAATCATTCTCTAGATTGTATCCGTCAACTAATTGATAGTGGACAATATGAAATTAACATATTAACACATATTGTGTGTTACGAAGAAGGAGTCGCAAAAATTAACTATCTTCACGAACGTATTCCTGAATTGTCTGTGATATTAGTACCGAAAGAATTTTCAAAAACAGAAGTCGTGAATGCAAAAGATGCGATCTTAGTAGATGATTATACAGAAAATTTAAAAGAATGGAAAGAACATGGAGGATTTGGAATTAAGTTTGACGAACATGCAAGAGTTCATGAGTTTCCTGTGATTACATCATTGAACGATATTAGAAATATTTATTAATACTTAATGCAAATGATATTTTTGTATACAAAAAAGCACTCAAGTTTGAGTGCTTAATAAAAAAATTTAAAGGAGAATAAAATGATGCAAAGTAATATATCAAAACAGATTCAATTTAATCAAATTTTCAAAAGTGTTTTCTCATTAGAATTAAGCAATCGGACAAAGAATGAAATCGAATATACTTTAGAAGAATATCAAAGATTTATTTCTTTGTTAGAACAATTATCACTTAGAAATTCCCAAATTCTTCAACGAACATTGAAAGAAGATGAAATCTTCTATAATCACAGTATGGAATCAACTCCACAAGAAAGTGAAATGTTGATAGAAAGTATGGTAGATCCTCATGTTAGAAAAGACTCTATTAAATATATAACAACAAAAAAACTAACTAATGGGATTATAACCATTCCTAATATCAAGCATTTACATTCTATCTTGATGAAAGGGATTTCTTTAGATGAAGAAGGAAATAAAAAATTTCGTTTAAAAGAAGTATTTGTAGGTTATTTTGAAAATGGGGAGAAAGTAGTGCAATACATTCCTCCTCAAAGTGCCGATATTTTATTTTCGATGCAAGAAGTATTGGCTTTAATAAATGATCCAGAAGTTTTTGGTGATGCAAGTAATATCTTTGTTCAACCAGCTATTATTCATGCTTTAATTGCTATTATCCAACCATTTGATGACGGAAACACCAGAACATCACGTTTAATTAACTATGCATTGTTATTATCTCATACGAATCAATTATATCAAAAGTCGTTTAAGTTACCAATCGTATATTTGTCATGATCTTATTCTGGATTTCGTGAACAATATCGTGATTTAATTGCTAAAATAGCTCAAGATCCTTCTAATGAAAATTGGAATCAGTGGATTTATTTTAACTTGTTTATGATTCAAAATTATTTTGAATATGTAAAAAAAGTTATCTATGATAATCATTTATTAGATACAAAGGTAAAATAACTAGCACTCTCTATTGACAAGTGCTAAAACAAGTGCTATAATGTACTTGTTTTTAGTTAGGCTAAAAACAGAAAGAGAGGTGTTACTTATGAATGGACAAAATCCATATGCAGAAAATCTAGAAAATGTACTAGAAAAGTACGGTCGTGATATTGTACAAGATGTCAAAGATGGAAAAATCGATCCTGTAATTGGTCGAGATGAAGAAATTCGTAGTATTACCCGTATTTTATCAAGAAAAACAAAAAATAATCCGGTTCTGATTGGAGAACCAGGTGTAGGTAAAACGGCGATTGTAGAAGGACTTGCCAATCGTATTGTCAAAGGTGATGTACCTGATAGTTTAAAAGATAAAATCATTTGGGAGCTTGATATGGGGGCTTTAATCGCAGGTGCAAAGTATCGAGGAGAATTTGAGGAACGTTTAAAAGCAGTTCTAAAAGAAATTAAAAAATCAGATGGTAAAATTATTATGTTTATTGATGAAATTCATATGATTGTTGGTGCTGGTGGTATGGAAGGAGCCATGGACGCTGGTAATATGTTAAAACCAATGTTAGCTCGTGGTGAAATTCATTGTATTGGTGCAACAACTTTAAATGAATATCGTAAATATATTGAAAAAGATGGCGCATTGGAACGACGTTTCCAAAAAGTAAAAGTAAATGAGCCTAATGTCGAAGATACTATTACAATTCTTCGTGGTTTAAAAGAACGTTTTGAAGTTTATCATGGAGTAAATATTAACGATCATGCCTTAGTGGCTGCGGCTACTTTATCTAATCGTTATATTACTGATCGTTTCTTACCAGATAAAGCGATAGACTTAGTAGATGAAGCTTGTGCTACATTAAAGGTTCAAATGCATTCAGTCCCAACTGAATTGGATACCCTAACACGTAAAATTATGCGTTTACAAATTGAATTACAAGCTATCAAAAAAGATAAAGATTCACGTAGTAAAGAACGTGTGGTAGAAATTAATGAAGAAATGAAAACTTTAAAAGAAAAAGAACAGAAATTACGTCAAGATTGGGAAGAAGAAAAGAAAATTAATGAAAGTATTAATAAAAAGAAAGAAGAAATTGAACGTGCAAAGTTTGACTTAGAACAAGCCGAAAATCGTTATGATTTAGAAACTGCTGCTCGTCTTCGTCATGGAACGCTTCCTAAATTAGAACAAGAATTAAATGAATTACGTAAGAAAGATAGTTCTAAAATTTTGAGTGATACGGTAACCGAAGAAGATATTGCGTCTATTATTGCTAAATGGACCAATATTCCAGTTGCTAAATTAGTTAGTGGTGAACGAGAAAAGTTACTGCACTTAGAAGAACATATGAAAAAACGTGTTAAAGGTCAAGATGAAGCTTTAAAATTAGTTAGTGAAGCAATTATGCGTGCCCGTGCTGGTATTAAAGATCCTAATAGACCTATTGGCTCTTTCATTTTTTTAGGACCAACTGGAGTAGGTAAAACAGAAGTTGCTCGTACTTTAGCTAATGAGTTATTTGATAGTGAAAATCATATGGTTCGTATTGATATGAGTGAATACATGGAAGCACATTCTGTTTCTCGTTTAGTAGGAGCTCCTCCAGGATATGTTGGATATGATGAAGGTGGTCAATTAACGGAAGCTGTGCGTCGTAATCCATATAGTATTGTCTTATTTGATGAAATTGAAAAAGCACATCGTGATGTCTTTAATATTTTACTTCAAATTTTAGATGATGGACGTATTACAGATTCGCAAGGTCGTACTGTAGACTTTAAAAATACAATTATCATTATGACATCTAACTTAGGTAGTGAATATATTCTAGAAAATAATGAAAATGCTAAAGAGATGGTTATGCAAGAATTACATCATACTTTTAAACCAGAATTTATTAATCGTATTGATGAAATTATTGTTTTCAATTCTTTATCAAAAGAAGTAGTTTATAGTATTCTAGATAAAATAATTCAAGAAGTAGAAACACGTTTATCTGATCGTGATTTAAAAATAGAATTAACCAAAAAAGCTCGAGATTTAATTATTAATGAATCTTATGATGAGCGTTATGGAGCTAGACCAATAAAACGTTATGTGAGTCGTAACCTAGAAACTTTACTTGCCGAAGAAATCATTAAAGATGAAATACCATCTCATAGTACAGTATTAGTAGATGTAAAAGAAAATAAATTAATCTTAAAAAATAATTAAATAAATATACATTTGAAAAATTAGAATACATGAAGTGTTCTAATTTTTTTATTATCTATAATTAATTTCTAAAATTGATATATCTAATCTATTAAAAAACTCAAAAGTGTCATTTGACTCTTATATTTAATGGTGTTATATTGACAGCGAAAGGAGGCGTTCATGAAGAATATTTTAACTAAAGATAAAAATTTTAAGAT
>CALVJM010000066.1 GCA_944332155.1 uncultured Bacilli bacterium | reverse complement strand
TTATGGGGTAAGGGGTCTTTTTGCCCTTTTATCAAAAACTTGTTTTTTATTTATGTTTTTTTAAAGCAATAGCATAAAAACAACTTTTTGGCAAGTCATTCTATTATTATCACATTCGGACACTAAAACACATAAAAACGAACTATCTCTAGTTCGAACATACTTCTCAATGGTACGATAGTTAGGATAATTCGAAACATCACAACAACTAAACAATTTAATTCCATAACCATTATAACATGACTTTTACAAATTTTATAAATTATTTTTATAAAAATGAAAAAGACCTAAGGCTTCTAAAGTTTCCTAGGCACTTTTCAATAATATTATATGCGATGAATTAATATTTATACAATGTAATATTCCTTATCAAATCCCATTACTTTTAATACTTCATCAATAGTAATTGAAGTTAAATTATCTTTTAATATATCTAATTCTTTTATAATTAAACTTTTCATTTCTATTACTTGATCATTTTCTAATAATAACTCTAATGATTTAATTATTATATACATATTTGTATGTAGTGCTTTATCTGGTGATTTTTTTGTTTTATCTAATCTAATATAAAAAGTACTTCTATAAGTATATAATCTATCATCGTGAGCTGCTATATTACGAACTGAAGTAAGATTACCAAGTATATTTTTTAATATTCTGTCATTTATATGAAATTGTTTACTTATTTCTTGTCTATCTTGTTGTTTCATCAAACCATAAAACTTACTAATAGTTCCAAGAGATAATATTTTAGTAACAACCCAAGGCGGAACAAATCCATATTTACTCATATAATGAGTTATTGCATCATGTTTGCCAGTTCCTTTGTCAATTTCATTTTTGATTTCTTCAATTAGTTTTTCTATATGCTCTAAATTGGAATTATCATCCTTTAAATTAAAGTTATTAGTATTTAAATAATCTTCTAACCCATACTTTTTAGCAAATAGATTAGCAATTTTAGTCTTTATCACTGCTTCTATTTCAAGTATATATTTAAGCATTATTATTTTTAAATTTTTATCAAACTTATACATTGCAAATATTTCTTCAAATGAAGCATTATCTTTGTAATTTTCTCCTACTTTAAATATCCATTTATAGGAGTTAACTATTGAATAATATGAATACTTTTCAATTAGATGTCTAACATTATTTTCATCTTTGATTGATACACCTTTTGAATTTAATATCTTTATTAATTCATTTGTTGATTTAAATTCTTTAACCATTTTTACCTCCCATAAAATGAAAAAGACCTAGGGCTTCAAAAGTTTCCTAGGCACATCTCGATAAATAATATACACTATTTATTGATAAAATGCAATACTTTTGAATGAAATTTTAATCATCAAAAAAAGAAGATGGATTTAAGTTAAGTTTTTAGACAGATTCTTCAAGAGAAATTTAAGTATATTTTTAATCCGTTTTTCTAACACCTCATCAATATCTAGTTGTTCCTTTATTATCTGCATAACTAATCACCTACTCTTAAGCACATAAAAAGGTTAATCGTAATTAACCCTTCATATATTTAAAGCCAATTCATTCGACTAATTTCCTTATGGTGCCGTTGAGGAAGTTATCTACAACTTTTACCAAAGGTAATTGATGTATGAATCAATCACTATATACATTCTAACACAAATATTCTTTAAAATAAACTATTATAAATTTTCTTTTATTTCGGGAAACAAATCATATAAATTATAGCCTAATAAATTATCAAAGTATGCTTTTAATTTATATGTTTCTTTTATGTGATATTGTGTATTTGAATAAGCACCTCTTCTAATTATAATATCAATTAATCTTTTATCAATCGTATAAACTTTACTACCACCTTGTGGACACATTAAATCACATATATTTATTATCTTTTCTTCCATTGTGTAATTATGATTTTTTATAAACTCTGTTAAAAACAAATTATCTTTTAGATTTGGAACTCCCCCTGCAGTACATATAATATCATTGTTTAAATAGGAATGTGTTAAACATATATCACAATATTCTTCATCATAACCTTTATCTTTTAAATAATTATAACCTCTCATAACATGTCCGTGAGATTCTCCATTATATTTACCAATATCATGTAAATATCCAAGAGTAATAACTTTATCAACATCTACATCATAACCTTTTTCATTTAGTGCCTTTGCTATTTTTCCTGCACTCTCTCCAACACATAAACAATGATCTATCCACATATCACTTTTAGTTTTTTTTCTATAAAATTCTATTAATTGTTTTGCATCCTTACTTGTTATTTTCATACTCTATTCTCCCAACTTTTTAAATAAATCACTATAGACTTTGTCTACATCTATGTAATTTACCATTGTTATTTTGTGATTATTAGTAATCATTTCATAAGAAGTATCTTCATTAATATTAGGACAACTTATATCTTCATAGGTAAACCATTCTTTATTTATCATATAGGCAATAACAGCTATATCCCAAATAACTCGTCTTTCCTGTTTTCCATGATAACCATCATCATAAAATCTTTTAATTAAATAATTACACAACTCATTTTTATCTTTTAAATAATGATTTAACTCATATATAGAGGTTTTTAAATTAGATGCAACATTTTTACAAGGAATAATCGTTAATTTAACTTTAGATGAAAAAACAGTTCTTACAGCTTCAATATCTTGCTTAAAATTATATTCTAAATTATTATTTTGAAGTAAGCTATGACCACCCAGCCATATTACTTCAATTTTGTTTGTTATTTTAGGTTCTTTTTTTATGGCTAAAGCTATATTAGTAATTGCCCCAATAGCCATAATATATGTTTTGCCATTTTTTAAAGCAACCTTAATTATTTTATCAATGGCTTGATTATTTTCGTCATAACCATTCTGTAAATAATCAGTTGCCCCTTTAAAAACTTTATTTGAAGTGTCAAAGTTTAACCATTTACATATTTTTAATACTTCATTGTAACTTAAATTTTGGCTATCTTTTGAATTAACATTTTTAATATTATGTGAAAACGGTGCTATTGTTATAGCTTCAATATTAAAAACATCTTGAGATTTAATCATATAAGCTAATGCAAACTGATCATCACACTCATTATAAGTATCAGTATCTAAAATTACATTAATTTTTTTTGTATTCTGTAATAAACTCATATATTTCCTCCCAATTATGTACTCTAGTTATATTAGTATCTTTATTGTATGGTGTATCCATTAATAATGTCGTTATATTATTTATGACGCAATCTTCACAAATACGTTTTGAATCGTCAATCATAATATCAATATGATTTTTTAAGCATTCTTTAGTTTTACTATGAGTATCATAAGCATTGGTAAGAATCAGTTTATCATAAATTATATTATTTTTATCAAGCCATTTTTTTGTCATTTCATAAGGATTAGTATATTCGCCATTATCTCGTCCAGTTATAATAAAAATATTATATCCAGCATTTTTAAGTTTATCTATATATTCTTTTGTTCCATCTAACAGTACTAGTTTTTTAGCAATTCTTTCAATATTGTTCATATAAAATTCATCTAATTCTTCTTTTGACCAATCAAACATACCTCTTGTTATATAATCTGCATTAGCATTAATAATACCACTATTTCTCAAATCTTTATCATGAATCAAAAATTCATTTAATAAAACCTCATTAAAATTTGATATTACATTATCTATATCTACTCCTATATTCATTTGTACCACCACATTTTGATTATAATACATCTATTATATTTTTAACCTCAAACCACTTAATTAATCTTTTTAATTATTTAAATATACATAAGATTGTGGATAATAATTAATTCCCATTTCTTCTAAAGTTTTTGCTTTTTCGTATTTTGTAACTTTTCCTAATTTATAAGCGAATGCAGTATCATTATTCGCAAAATACTTCATATATTTTGATTTAGATATACCAGCATGCTGCTTTGTAATATTCCATAATTGAGTAGGAGAACTACTTATTAAATCTTCTACAAGAACTTCAGCTACTATTTTTTTTACAGGTGCAGTACAATAAATAACAATTTTATCAACTTTTTGTTTACATCTTTTTTTTCTATATTCATATAATTTGCTTTGATCTATAATTCTATCTACATATTCGGGCTTAATAGGTAATAAAATCGTACACATATAACATAACCTCCTACTATTATATAAATATTATAACATAATCATTTGTTAAACGGGTCTATATTAATTTTTCCTCCTGCAATTTTTGTAAACTAACTTGTACAATTGATACGGGTGGCATTTTAAGAATACCTTTCTGTTTTAATACTTCATAAGGTATGGGGTCATCTAAGGTTTTATAATATTTAAAAAGTAAAAGTTTTGAATTTGACGAAAAATTTGATTTAATTTGTTCTAATGAATACACCGTTCGTTTAACAGCCATAGCATATAGTTCTTCAGGTGAAGAAAAATCACTAAAAACATTATCTACAATACCAATCGTTGTAATACTTTTTTTATACTCACTCGCATAAAAAAGTAAAATATCACCATGATTAATTCGCTTTGTTGGAGAGTTGCATATATATGCTTTTTTTATTGTATTTGAATAAGTATTAATTCCCTGAATATCGCCAAAAGAAAGTTGAGTAATAATTTCTGATTCTGGAAAAAGCATTTCATGATATTGTTGTTGTATTGGAACTATAAATACATTTTTATTTTCAAGACTAAAATTTGGATAAGTATTATCATTCATGTTTTTTACAAGAACAAGTTCTTTTTCAATACTCAAATCAGCCTTTTGCGTTTCTTTAGTAGTAAATTTGAAAAAACCATATTCTAAAAATAAATTTATCAATGCCTCTTGTTTTTCAAAAACCGTCACGTAAATTTCACAAACTTTATTCTTAAACGCTTCATTAATCATTATCTTTATATAACTTTCTCCAATTTTATTTCCAGTATTAGTTACCTTAAATGTCGAAACCTTCAAACGTTTACCTTTTTTTAAAGGTATTTCAAATTTAGAATAATCTTCTGTTTCATCTTCTACTTTAAGCATTAGAAACGAACCCAAATTACCAAAATTATCACGTGTTATATAAGCTTTAGCACCATCTCTTGATTTCTTTTTATACCATATTTCAAATCCATTATAATCTTCTTTTAAAGAATCAAAAAAAATATCATTTAACTCTATATTATACAAATATTCGTGTAAAATGAAAACTGGAGTTCTAATCTCTTTTTCTTCTAATGGTTTAAATTTACTTATTGCTTCTTCAATTCCTAACACTCTATCAGCTATACCTATTTTTTGAGCTTTATTTCTTAATTTTTTATCATTCGTAATCAAATAACTAACACAATCTTTATATACTGCATAAAGTAAATTGTTATCAATTAAATCATTTGGGATTTTTGAACATCCAACTAAAAGATTAAAATCTGTTGTTGCTTGTGGAGGTTTATCAATAATATTGTAAATTTGAAGTTTACTATAAATAATCTTCTTTTCTTCTTTATTTTTAATATTATTTACATCATCAAATGTCATTGGATGAATAACAATTCTATAACGATTAGAGTCATAGAGTATTTTAGTTAATTCTAATACATTATTATCCACGACAGAATGATCCTCTCTATATATCAACATATTAGTGTCCAACAAAATCTTTATCATAAATATTCACCACCAAAACTCTTCTTTCATTTACCCCTTTTAATTATTATTTACTATAAATCAGGAATTTCAATTAAAATATCTTATTAAATTTAATTTTGATATTCAGCTACAAAACCATAACTCATATTATAGCACATTATTTATATTTCTAAATCGAAATCATCATGATCTTTGTGTTTATCATTTTCTTTATTCCAATCATAGTCATCTTTTATGTCGGTAATGGTTTTATCACTAAATATTCCATGTTCGTATAAATCCTTTGAAAATTCCCAATAATCTTCACGTTCTTTGTCTTTGCCAAATATTTTATGTTTGATAAAGTTGACTAATCTACCAAATAAATCTTTAAAGTAATCTACTAATTACCTGTAGATTTTTTTATAAAAACGAAAAAATCAATCATTTCTGATTGATTCCTCAGAATGTAGACAAACCTCTAGATTTTTCTAGAGGTTTTCTTATGAATAAATATTTTTATTAAAATTTATTATATTTTTTAACATTTTTATGAAATTATATAGAATCGATGATAATGAAAGAGGTTTTCTACCTACATTATCATTTTTTATTGCTATATTTTTCATGTTTTGAGCAGCACAAATAAGCCATGTATAATG
>CALVJM010000065.1 GCA_944332155.1 uncultured Bacilli bacterium | reverse complement strand
TGGTGGAGAATAAGGGACTCGAACCCTTGACCCCCTGCGTGCAAGGCAGGTGCTCTGAGCCAACTGAGCTAATTCCCCGTTTTTTCAAACGCATTTACATAATAGCACATTCTCCACATAAACGCAAGTACTTTTTATAAAAAAAGAAAAAATAATACTATTTTTCTTCGTAAGAATCTAAAAAATGATGTTTTTCTCCGTTTTCTGTATATCCTATAATAGCTCCTAAATTCACATTTTCTACACTATGAAAAATATTTTTCTCGATATATGGATTAATTTTACGAAAATTTTGAATTAATTCCTTCATTTCTTTACGTTTTGATTTTCCTTCTTTATCTAAATCAGTTTCCAAAGTAAAACGACATGCGCAATTTAAAAAGATTAAATCATTATAAGAGGCCCAATGAATAATATCTTCCTCATGTACCAAATATAACGGACGAATTAACTCCATACCTTTAAAATTTTGGCTGTGTAACTTCGGCATCATCGTTTTAAACTCACCACTATAAAATAAACTTAATAGAATCGTTTCTAATACATCATCATAATGGTGACCTAAAGCAATCTTGTTACACCCCAAACTTTGAGCATAAGAATACAAATGTCCACGACGCATTCTTGCACACAAGTAACAAGGACTTCCTTCAGTAATATGAAATACCGAATCAAAAATATTCGTCTCAAAAATACGAATAGGAATATTTAACATCTTCGCGTTTTCTTCAATCTCTTTTCGATGTTCTTCTGTATATCCAGGATCCATTACGATATATTCCACTTCAAAGTGAAACTGACCATGACGATACAACTCCTGCATACACTTTGCCAACAACATAGAATCTTTTCCACCGGAAATACAAACGGCAATCTTATCACCTTCCTGAATCAATTGATACTCTTTGATTGCCTTCACAAACTTTGACCAAATTTCTTTACGATATTTTTTTATAATACTTTTTTCTATTTCACGATAACGTTCCATAAAAATCACCTCAAACTTCTTATATCATATCATATTTATCCTAAAAACTCATAGATTATAACAGGTGATTTTATGAATAATGCATATAATAAACAATATCCTGTTGTTCGTGTAGAAAAAGAAAATATTGAGTACGCAAAAATTCTCTCGCTTGATTATGCAGGCGATATAAGCGAAGATAGTGCGATTCATTTATATACTTATCAAGCACTTATTCTCGAAAAAACACATCCTGAAATATCAAAAACATTAAAACATATTGCGATTACAGAAATGAAACATTTAGAATTACTAGGAAAAGCAATTCATCTACTAGGTTTACCACCTAAATATGTTAGTTATACATCAGACAACATCAAACGATATTGGACTTCTTCCTTTGTAAATTATACCACTTCTTTAAAAAACATGTTAAAACAAGATATCAAATCAGAATCTATGGCAATTGAAAACTATCGAAAACACAGAGAAACAATTAACGATGCTTATATTAAACAGTTATTAACAAGAATTATTGAAGATGAACAAGTACATCTTTCCATTTTTCAACGACTATTGGATCAACAAAAAAATTAGTTTTCACTAATTTTTTTTGCTATTAATTAAAATCATCAAAACAATACCAATTAATATAATTGCTAAACCACCTAAAAAGAAACTTATTTCATCAAACAATAATAATGCTAAAAAAGTTAAAACAATCGCAATCAATAGACACAATACAATTAGATTTTGAAAGCGAAAATGAAACTTATTTCTTTCTGGACAATCACTAATTAAACTAACGTATTTAATATGTTTAGAAAAACGCTTATTCTCTGGTGGTAACTCCATATAATTGGAACCATAATGAGCTTCTAAAAAAGCTTCTGGATGATGCGGAACTGGAAATTTTCCATCTTCA
The DNA here is from genome assembly GCA_944332155.1 of uncultured Bacilli bacterium. Taxonomy (GTDB): domain Bacteria; phylum Bacillota_I; class Bacilli_A; order RF39; family UBA660; genus Pelethosoma. The sequence continues at coordinate 4,476 of CALVJM010000065.1, read as the reverse complement.
AAAGGTAACAAAATCGTCGGATAAATATCATCATAACGATAAATATAAGGTTTCTTAGGTAAATTATAAACCCACGTAATTTCATCCCCAATCAATCGACTATTTTTATTCTGTTTACCATAATCTTTCGCATTTTGAATAAACTTTTTTTTCAATAATCTAGGATTGATATCTAAATTTTCTAATCCAGTTATCAACCAAGATAAACACAAATTTGTTCTACGCCATTTCAAATCTTCTTTTTTATTCTCTGATACCGAATTTAATACAAAGACATCAATAAAAATTCCTGTAGAAGTAGTACATTTGTTTTTAAGAAGAATATTTCGTTCTTCTAAATAAGTATCTTTTAAACGAATCTTCATCGCTGGAAATGGTGCTAAATAACGCTCATCAGTTTCAAAACATTGTACAACATATTTATCTGGCAAATCCTTTTGTAAAGCTGTTAACAATTTTTGATATTGGTCTCGATGGATCGCCACATCCAAATCATCATCCCAAGGGATAAATCCTTGATGGCGAACCGCACCCAAAACCGTACCAGAAAATAAAATGTAATCAAGATGATTCTTTTTACAAACTTTATCAAAATCTTTTAACATAGATAATAAAACCATTTGAAATTGTCTAACAGTAATCTTCTTACCATCAATATCTTTATTTAACATATATTCCATAGTTTCACCACACAGTAAGTTCTAATGGTATTATATCACAAACGGTGTTTTTAGAAAATGGATAATCTAGATTTCACACAATAAAACACATGAAATCTAGATATTGTGTTAAAATAATAATACAAGATAGGAGAATTTGAATATGAACCAACAATTATTTTACAATGGAACAATTATTACCCTGACTGGAGAAAATGCTGATGCAATGTTGATTCAAAACGGAATTATTCAAGCAATTGGTAATATACAAGAGTTGCAAAAACTTATCACTAATCAAACCATACAAACTGACTTAAATGGCCAGTGTATCTTACCTGCATTTATTGATGCACATAGTCACATTACATCATTCGCGCAAACTTTATGTATTACTTCTCTAAGTGGTGTTACCTGTTTTGACGATATAATCCAACGACTTTGCGATTATAAAAAAGAACATCAACTATCAGATGATGACTGGATTGTTGGATTTAGTTACGATCATAGTCACTTAAAAGAAGGCTGTCATCCAACAAAAAATGTTCTTGATCAAGTATCAACAACCAATCCCATTGTCATTACTCACACATCTGGTCATATGGGAGTAATGAATTCTAAAGCTTTAAACTTAGTAAATATTACTAATGATACCACTGATCCGAGTGGTGGTCGAATTGGACGAAATCCACATTCATCAGAACCTAATGGATATCTAGAAGAAAATGCTTTCTCAAACGCAACTAAAAATCAAACTTTAGTTACTGAAACACAATGGATTCAAGCTATCAAAAAGGCTCAAGACATCTATTTAAGTTATGGCATTACAACCGCACAAGAAGGTCTATTAAATAAGGAAAATTTAGCAATTTTGAAAACCATGGCTAATCAGAAACAACTAAAAATAGACATTGTTGGATTTATTGATATAAAAAACTGTCCTCGTCTTATAGAAAAAAACAAAGAATACCTTCATCATTACGTCCATCACTTAAAAATAGGTGGTTATAAGTTATTCTTAGATGGTTCTCCCCAAGGAAAAACAGCTTGGATGCTTGAACCTTATGAAGGTGAAGATAGTTATCGAGGATATCAAATTTATACAGATGATGAGGTAGAAAGTTTTATCACCAAAAGCCTTGAAGAAGGTATGCAATTACTAACACATTGTAATGGCGATGCAGCGGCTAAACAATTAGTACAATGTTTTGATCAAGTAGTTAAAACACATAACTTTTCCAACACTTATCGCCCAGTTATGATTCATGCACAAACAGTACAAGAAAAAGAATTAAAAAACATGAAACACTTACATATGATTCCTTCTTTCTTTGTTGCTCACACTTATTACTGGGGAGATATACATCTTAAAAATCTCGGAAAAAAACGTACGATGCGAATTAGTCCAGCTCGAACAGCAAAAGATCTAGGATTGATGTATACTTTTCATCAAGACACACCTGTCATATTACCTGATATGTTTGAAACAATCTCTTGTGCGGTAAATCGAAAAACAAAAAATGGTGTTTTCTTAGATTGTAATAAAGATGGTACCACAGAATGTATAGATGTATTAGATGCTTTAAAAGCAGTTACCATTAATGCTGCTTACCAATATTTCGAGGAAAAGGAAAAAGGAAGTCTAGAAGTTGGAAAAGTTGCGGATTTTATTATCGTTAATCATAATCCATTCGATACGAAAGAATTTGACAAAAAAGAAAACACAGAAAAGAATGTAAGGTCAAATGAAATAAATTTTAAAGAATCTAATCGAACTGATAAGTTTAAAAAGGTTCGAGATGATATGAATAATAAAAGTATTAAAAAAACGAATATCATTCAAGACACTCAGAATATTGAAATATTAAAAACTTACAAAGACGGTATTTGTCTATATGAAAAAAGTTAATAATTATCATAAGTATGAATTATTTACAGTTGATAATAATTTAAAAGTAAAAAATATTTACTATACATTTACTCACAAATGTTGCTTGTTTATAGAATATTTATAAATTTAACAGTTAATAAAACTCTTAAAATAAGTAAACATGCATGTAAAAATTTAAAAACACTACTGTTTAATAAAAAACATATCTTTTTTAACAAATAACATAGCATATAATTAGTGAAAACATATGATTACGTTCATTCACTTTTTATGCTATGTTTTTTATATATTTTATTTTAATTCGACGTTATTTATATTCACATAAATATAAATTAACAATTCACTTAAGCACCCCAAAATCACATTTAATTCACTAATCAATATTATTTTTACAGAATGTAACTTAATAGTTTCATCAAACAAAAAAATAGCTGAAAATATATAAACTATCAATTCTGCTACGTTTTCATATTCATAATTACAAAGCATCTTTTACCTGTTAGTTATTGTAAAAAAACATTACTATTAGATTAATATTTCTAGTATACAATATATATTTCACAAAAAAGTTACTTTATGGCATGTCTTTATTAACAATTTATGAATTTTGTTTATATATATCAAAACAATGATACAATCAAAAAAAGGAGGGGGTAATTATAAAAGAACATATTACAGAATTGCAAAAAAAATTTGAACAAATTAAAAGAATGGGGTGGATTGAAAACTCACATCCTCGATATCGAAATGCTGGATTGTTATTTGAAGACTTAATAGGTAAAAAAGGAGATAGTTTTTCAATCCCTGATTATTACGAGATAGAGATTAAAACGCACCGACAAGATGGACAATTTCCAATTACGCTTTTTCACTTTAGTCCTATTTCTCATATCACAAATGTTCCACCCTGTCAGTATTTAGTAGAACAATATGGTTATAAAAATCATACTAGTGGACCATACAAAATCTTATATGCAAATATAACTTACCAAAAGAAAAAATCAATTGCTTCGCAGTTTAAATTTGAATTAGGAGTCAATGAAATAAAAAAACAATTGGAACTTCATGTTTATGATAACAAGAACCAATTATTAGAAAAATCTACTATTATATGGCCGTTTGAAGGAATAAAAGAAAAATTAAATAACAAGTTAAAGATAATGGCTTATATTGAATATCAACGATTATATAAGAATAAACAGGAATATTTCAGGTATACTGATATCAATTTTTACTATTTAACTAATTTTGAAAATTTTCTACAATTGATAAAACAAGGTAAAATTAAAATTAGTTTAAATATCGGTGTACATAAAGAGGGAGAACGTATGGGTGAGGTTTATGATCATGGTGCTGCATTTCGGATTTGGAGTTATAATTTACCAAAGTTATTTAAAAAAAATAAAGTGTAATGTATTAATAATTACTGATTAATAAAAATAAGTAATTTGTTTGAGCATTTCACGAAATGGTCGGGAAGACAGGATTTGAACCTGCAGTCACTTGGTCCCGAACCAAGGGCATTGCCAAGTTATGCTACTTCCCGAGATATATAAAAAGCCTTGTTAAACAAGGCTTTATTAACAAAATGGTCGGGAAAACAGGATTTGAACCTGCAACCCCTTGGTCCCAAACCAAGTGCTCTACCAAGTTGAGCCATTTCCCGATACTGGTGCACCCTAAGGGAGTCGAACCCCTAACCTTTAGATCCGTAGTCTAACGCTCTATCCAATTGAGCTAAGGGAGCAAAATAACTGCTACTTCCAAAGTATAACATAAATTATAAAAATATGCAACTATTTTCTCAATTATTTTTAATTAGCCTAAAATTTAATTTGAATTTCCGTTTTTTATTAAAAAGCTGAAATAAGTCTTGTTATAATATATTTTGTGTTTCCTTGCTGTGAGGAGGTATTGAAAATGAAAGGT
>CALVJM010000064.1 GCA_944332155.1 uncultured Bacilli bacterium | reverse complement strand
GCTGGTCTTGAAATTACATCTATTACTGATGAAACACCAGTTCCACATAACGGATGTCGTCCACCAAAACGTCCACGTGGATAAAAGAAAAGGAGTGTGTTGAAAGTGTTAAACTTTGAAAAACCAGTATACAAAATTACTGATTACATTGAAAACAGTAATTATGGTAAATTTGAATTAGAACCATTAGAAAGAGGATTTGGAACAACATTAGGAAACGCATTACGTCGTGTAATGTTATCTAGTATGCCAGGAAGTGCAATAGTAGCTGTATATATTGAGGGTGTTGCTCATGAATTCCAAACAATGGATGGAATTGTAGAGGATGTCACTTCAATTATTCTTAACTTAAAAAATGTTGTAGTTAAATGTAATTCAGAAGAACCACAAGTAATTCGCTTATCGATTTCTGAAGAAAGAGTAGTTACTGCTGCCGATATTCAAACAGATGCTAATGTTGAAATTATTAATCCAGACCAAATGATTGCTACTGTTTCTAAAGGTGGAAAACTAGAAATGGAAATGATTGTAGCTAATGGTCGTGGATATGTACCATCTACAGAAAATAAGAAGTATATTGAAAACACAAAATTAGGATACATTCCAATTGATGCTCTTTATTCACCAATTGAAAGCATTAGCTACGAAGTAGAAACAGCTCGTGTAGGACAAGATGCAAATTATGATAAACTTATTATGGAAGTTTATACAAATGGTTCACTTCGTCCAGAAGAAGCAATGGCTTTAGGAGCTAAGATTTTAATTGAACATTTAAATATTGTAACTAATTTAAGTGAAATTGCCGATACAACAGGTATTATGAACGCTAAGAAAGAAGATAGCAAGTTAAAGAAACTAGAAACTTCTATTGATGACTTAGACTTCTCAGTACGTGCTTATAACTGTTTAAAACGTGCTGGTATTAATACACTAGGTGATTTAACGGAAAAAACAGAATTAGAAATGATGAAAATCCGTAATTTAGGTAAGAAGTCTTTAAAAGAAGTTATGGATAAAATTAAAGACATGGGACTTAAATTCCGTGATGAAGACTAATAGTTAGGAGGTTACTATGGCTTATAGAAAATTAGGTCGTACAAATAAACATAGAAGAAGTATGTTAGCAAGTCAAGTGAAAGAAGTAGTAAATAAAGAACGTATTGTTACTACTCTTACACGTGCGAAAGAAACGCGTAAATTTGTTGATAAAATGATTACTTATGGAAAAGATGGATCATTAGTATCACGTCGTAAAGCACTTGCTTTCTTACACAACGACAAAAAAACTGTGGATAAAATCTTTAATGATTTAGCGAAACGTTATGCTACTAGAAATGGTGGTTATACAAGAATTCTAAAAATGGACGAGCGTAAAGGAGACGATGCGCAAATGGCAGTTTTAGAATTAGTAGAGGGAGATGCTGAATAAGCATTTCTTTTTTTATCTAATGGTAACATAATCATAAAATAATTGTTGTATTTTATAGATTGTAAAGATTTGTAAATAAAAATATATTTTGATATACTGATAGTGAGTGAAACTATGGAACATAAGAATAACGTAATAAAATTATTAACATTTGTAAGTGGAAATATTTACGAAAATACGATATTTATAGATGAAAATAAGTGGAAGGCAATACAACAAGATTTACAATGCTATAATATTGTTGAACATTCTTCATATCGTAGTGACTGTGAACTATCTCCAGATAGACGAGAGATAGAAATAACAAACAGAACAGCTTGTGATAAAGTTATTTCCTTTTCGGTTAAGAAAACATCAAATTATTTACCAATTACTTTAGTTAGTGATCAATACGATTATGATGTTGAGGCAAAAGTAGAAAAATATACAGATATTTTTAGATTTATGATAGAACCAATAAACTCTACTACTTTTTCTCATATTTATCAATGGTATTATTCTAATATGGATTCTTCAATTTTTAATTGTTCTCAAAAAAAGGAGATTTTGTATCAAATCCAAGAGGCTATCTGTTTTAATAAAGAAGAAGTATTGTGGAATGATGAATTACAAAAGTGTTTAGCTATATCAGACGTAGAGTTTGTTCAAAATGTAAATAAGTTTTTACAAAGAACTCAAGAAAATACAAAATTATTTGCTTTATTTTGTCAAGACAAGAATTATAAACAAATAATAAAAAAATAATTATTTTGATGGTTTGTCCAAAACCTAAATAAGGCTTGATAAAGTATTCTAATGGTATAAAATAGAATATATTTCTAGTAAAGATTATGCTGAATTTGACAATATCTAGTATTTATGATACATTACTAATCGTCACATGTAAAAAGAGATGTAACAACTCTCTTTTTCTATGCAAGGAGAGCGATGATATGTCAGACAGTTATCTGAGTTGTTTACAGTCTTCATTTCAAGAATTAAAAGAAATTATTGAATCAAATCAATATCGTATAATTAACGTTATACCTAAGGATAAATTTGTTAATACAAATTATTATGATATTCAAGAAATGAATCAGTATATAGAAGGTCAATTATATCATAATATAATGATTCATATGGTAGAATCCAAGGTAATAGATATACATACTAATCAAATTGTAGAAGATTCTTATTTATCTAATAAAGTGTTATGGGCACATATGTGGTATAGTTTAAATCAAAACTATTCATTGAAAACAGATAAATGTTTGAAAAAAGCAGATGATATTTTTAACTTTGATTCTTTTATGAATTATATTAATATTATTAAATTAATGTTAGTTATGGACAAATTATCTTATAATATTGGTAATGTGTACAATTTATTAGATGGTTTTAAAAATGATTTATTATATTTTGTTAAAGAAATTATTCAATCAACATTTATCCACAGTAATAGTTCTGATTACTTTTTAGATGAAACACAAAAAATATATCATCCTTCCAGCATATTTTTGGATTATATAGGAGATTTATCTAGAAATTATCATTATTCTAAAAATGTACTTGTAAAAAAATAATCAAAATGATTTATTTGAAGAATTTTTTGCTTCTTTTTTTGTCCCTTCTTGTCATCAACGTTGTATATTTTATAAAGCTATATTATAATAATAATTGGTGATGTTTATGAAAGCTTTGATTACTGGTGCATCGAGTGGTATTGGTGCGGACATGGCACGTGTATTAAGTGAACAAGGATATGATCTTATTTTAGTCGCAAGAAGAAAAACAAGATTAAATCGTTTAAAAAAAGAACTTAAAACCAATGTAGAAGTAATTCCTATGGATTTATCTTCAACGTTTCATTGTATGGAATTATATAATATGGTTAAAAAAGAGAACATTGATATTTTAATTAATAATGCCGGTTTTGGTTTATTCGGTCGTTTTAGTGATACAAAATTAGAAAAAGAATTAGATATGATTGATTTAAATGTAAAAGCAGTTCATACATTGACTAAATTATTCTTACAAGATTTTCGTAAAAAAGATCAAGGTTATATTTTAAATGTAGCTTCAAGTGCAGCTTTTATGCCAGGTCCTTTAATGTCTACTTATTATGCGACTAAAGCTTATGTTCTTCATTTAACAGAAGCAATTTATGAAGAATTACGTAGTGAAGGAAGTAATGTTACAATTAGTTGTCTATGTCCTGGGCCAGTAGGTACAGAATTTAATAAAGTAGCTGGAGTTTGTTTTAGTTTAAAAGAATTAGATAGTTACCAAGTAGCTAGATATGCGATAAAAAAACTTTTCCACAGGAAAACGATTATTGTTCTAGGCGTTATGATAAAACTTGGAATCTTCTGCACGCGTCTTGCTCCCCGTAAATTAGTAACTAGAGTAACTCATATGATTCAACATCGTAAAGATAAGTAGATTCCTTAGAATCTGCTTTTTAGATTGAAAATAAAGGAAAAAAAGAGTATAATAGTAAGACATTGTGAGGTGAGTAATGATGAATTCCTATTCCATTAAACTAGAAAAACAACAATTTTCATTAGTTTCTAACGAATGGACTTGTCTTACAGGTCCTGTAGGAAGTGGAAAGAGTAAGTTTTTACACAACTTAACTAAAAAAGAAAATGTAAAAAATTTTTTTCCACAGGAAAAAGTAGTGTATCTTAGTGATCGAACATTTTTTCCACAGGAAAAAGTGATAAAAACATTACTTATGAATGTAGAAGATCAAAAAATCATTGAAAAAATATTAAAGTTATTTAATATTTCATCATTATCCACATTATTTCATTTTGAACCTAGTATTGGCATGTGTCAGGTATTATTATTTTTATATTATTATATTCAACATCCAACTGTATTTGTCTTAGATCATGCATTTTCCATGATAGATCCTTATCATAAAGAAAAACTACTTACTTGGTTCAAAAAAGAATGTAAGAAGAATCATCAAACTGTTTTATTTACAAGTTTAGAAGCTGAAGATTTATTATATGCGGATCAGATTATACTATATGCAGAAGAACAAATAAAATTTATCGGTACCAGAAAAGAGTTTTATCAAGAAGAAAAACTAGTCTCACAATATGGTCTTGAATATCCTTTTGATGTGGAATTATATCATAAGTTAAAGTATTATAATGTTTTTAAACGTCCTATTTATAATCGAGAAAGGATGATTGAACACTTATGGGAATCAAAAAATCAAAAATAAATGTTTTTATTGGCCCTACTGGCAGTGGTAAAAAGGAAGTCGCACTTAGAATGTTAAAAAGCAATTCTTTTTTAGATGTCTTTGATATTCGTTTACAAGACAAATCACTTAAACAGATATTGTCTTTACAAACTCAAAGTACAAAGAAACAAAAAGAGGCGCTTCAAATGATTGGTTTTAGTGAAACAGATCAAAATAGATTGTTAAAAACATTAAGCCAAGGTGAATTACAACGTTTTTCTATTGCTTATACTTTATGTTCGAAATGTGATAGCTATATCTTTTTTCACCCATCAGTTGGTTTAGATGCACGTAATAAACAAAGTCTTATTAAGTTATTTCGTTTGTTAAAAACACGTTATCACAAAACAATTGTTATTGTCAGTCATGATAGTAATTGGATTCACCAATTTGCAGATTTTTTATTTGTGGTTTATAATAGTAATGTTGTTTTTTCTGGAACAAGTTATGATTTATTTACAAATCAAGATTTATGTAGGAAATATCAAATAAAACGTCCTGATATTATTGAATTTGAAGATTTTGTCTTAAAAAAGAAAGGGAAGCGATTAGGATATCGGAACGATATTAAAGATTTGATAAAAGATATTTATCGAAATATCTAGAAGAGGTGGAGTTATGCGTTATTTAATTACATTTGCTTATGACGGTTCAGGGTATAAAGGATATCAGAAACAACCAAAGAAAAAAACTATTCAAGGTGAATTAGAGAAAGCTTTGAAGACTATTAATAACGATACAAAAGTAGAAGTTCATGCATCTGGAAGAACAGATGCCGGTGTACATGCTCATAATCAAAAAGCTCATTTTGACTTAGATATTAACATTACACCCAATAATTTGCAAAAAGCTCTGAATTCTTTGACTCCTGAGGATATATTTATTCGTCGTGTAGAACCAGTTTCAGAAACATTTCATGCACGTTTTAACGTAAAAGCAAAAGAATATGTATATAAGATTAATATGGGAGAATATGATCCTATTGAAAGAAATTATGTATATCAATATAATAAAAAGCTGGATGTAGTAGAGATGGAACGAGCTCTTAAATATTTAGAAGGAGAACATGACTTTAAATCTTTTTCTAAAGCAGACGATGAAAAAGAAGATTATGTACGTAAAATAGTACAAACAAATTTAATTCGTACTTTAAAAAATGTAAATAAAATTGAAATTGTTTTCTTAGGTACGGGTTTCTTACGTTATCAAGTACGTAATATGGTAGGTACATTAATCGAAATTGGTGAAGGAAAACGAAAAAGTGAAGATATTATTGAAATATTAAATGCGAAAGATCGTCGTAAAGCTGGTAAAACGGCTGCCCCAGAAGGTCTTTACTTAAATGATGTCTTTTATAATTAAAAATACATAAAAAATAAGAAAAAAACATATAATTTTATTGACTTTTATATGTTTTTTTAGTACAATTTTAACTGGTACATTTTGTATCTTGAGAGATTCACCCTGGGAAAGTGAATAAGTAAAGATACTCATTCTATAATTTTAAAGAAAGGGATAAGTAACAATGAGAAATACGTATATGCAAAAAAAAGAAGATGTTAAACGTAATTGGTTTGTTATTGATGCTGAAGGACAAACATTAGGACGTTTAGCTACACAAGCTGCTCATGTATTACGTGGTAAACATAAACCTACTTATACTCCTCATATTGATGGTGGAGATTACGTAATTATCGTGAATGCAGATAAAGTAAATCTAACTGGTAATAAGTTAGATAACAAAATCTATTATAATCATAGTGGTTATACTGGTGGTCTTCGTGAAAGAACTGCTCGTGTAATGAAAGAACAATATCCAGTTGAAATGGTAGAACGTGCTATTAAAGGAATGCTTCCAAAAGGAAGATTAGGTCGTCAAATGTATAAAAAATTATTTGTTTATGCTGGTTCTGAGCATCC
>CALVJM010000063.1 GCA_944332155.1 uncultured Bacilli bacterium | reverse complement strand
AATATCGGATTTGACGATGACAATTCAAATTCATTTGAGTTAAAATAATTGTAAACATCCAAAAGAAAAGAGACGAAGTTATGTCTCTTTTTATGATTATATTTTTTTAGTTTTTGTTGTATATTTTGAAGCAATATTAGAAGCAATCTCTTTTGTTTGGATCATTACTTCTTCTAATGGCTTTCTAGCATCTATTTGATAATCAAAAAGCTCTTCGGGAATATCATATACTTTTCTTTCTTTTATTTCTTCATACATTTCACGAGTATGAACACCTGACTTAGAATCAATATCTCCATAACCATCTAAGTCTTTCTGTGGTTCTTGATAGCGATTTATAACTCTTTCTATATTTTGTTCATGATCAGAAATAAGGTGAATCAAATATACAGGAACCTGATATTCTTTTAATTGGTTGAAGTATTTTAGTGCTGAAACACTACGATCAATGACAACAGACATCTTTTGATTTAATATTTTTTTGATTTTTTGATTAGAGATTTCATTAGTTAAATCTTGAATTTCATCTAATGGTAAGTTTTTTAACTCAGAATCTTGATATATTTGCTGGCGCACCGTATCTCCTCCAACAATATAAAGTTCTAATTCTTTAGAAAGGGTTCTAGCGATATGACTTTTCCCACTTCCACTATAACCACAAAGTGCAACAATAAAAGGATTTTCATATTCTCTAGGTGGGATATTTTTTAAAACTAAATTTTTTTTCATAAACTCTTTTTTATTCATGTTCATCACCTACTACAATTATAGTATATTTGATATTTAGAGTCAAATTATTATAAAAAGTGATTTATAATCATGACCATGGATCCTAAAATGAAGAAGAGAAATGTTAATTTTTTATTTTTATAATAAAGGGAAGTGGGAACTAATTCATAACTGGCAATGTGAATCATGATTCCTGCAATACTAGCTAGTAAGCATCCCATAATAAAGTTATTCATAATATCTTTTAAAAAGATAAAAGCAAGAATAGCTCCAAACAATTCAGAAATACCAGAAAAAAAGGTATATTTTAAAGCTCTTCCCCTACTCTTTGTTGCGTAATAAATAGGAATACTAATGGAAATACCTTCAGGGATATTATGTAAGGCAATTGCCAAGGAAAGGGTTATTCCAAGATTAGTATTGGAAGTAGTCGATAAAAAGGTTGCAATACCTTCAGGAATATTATGTGCGATGATTGCTAACATAGATACAATACCAATACGGTATAGTTTTCCTTCTTGTTGTTCTGGTAGATAGTAATCAATAAGCATAGAAAAAATAATACCGATAACAACAAATATTGCAAGAATAATGAAAGTTGGAAAAATATAAAAATATTCTGATAATAAATAAAAGGATTCGGGCATTAAATCGGTGATAGATACAGTAATCATTACTCCTGCCGCAAAAGCTAATGCAGAATTAATAATCATTTGATTCTCTCTTTTTGTAAAGAAGATTAGAAGTCCACCAAGTAAAGTGGATAGTCCAGCTAACGTAGAACAAACGAATGCAAAGAGTACATTATTCATAGAACCACCTAAATTAATGTATGAAAAAAGAAAGAAAGACATGCTTTATTTCTTATATTTTAATAATTCTTGTTTTTGTTCATTCGATACACGGTAAGATTCTCTTATTTTACTAATGGCCTTATTATGAGTCCATGGATCTAGTTTATTTTGTTTGATAAAGATGAGTGTTTCTTTTGGATATTTAATATAACAAACAGATAATAACCATGCCATGGCCATTTTAACATAATAGTGCTCTTTATTAATCTGGTTTAAAATCTTAAAGATTTTAGATAAGTAAGAAGGATTTACATAATAATCTAATAATAAGACTAAAGCTACACGAATCGCATAAGAATCATTCATTGATAATAATTCTTGAATGAAGAGAAAACCACTTTCTAAATTCTTTTTAAAGTCTTTACAATTTGCACAAAAACAGTCACATACAGCCCAATTATGGATATGAGGTATAAAATCTCTAATATAGTCTAAACGAGTATTAAAATCCATTTTTGTACTTCCTATTACGATACCGTGAATCATGTTTTCTTCATAATAGTGATGTTTATTGTGAATGAGAAAAGAGTCAATGTTTCCTTTCGCGATTTCTTTTCCTGTTTTTTTTAAAAAGGGAACACGACATCCTAGAAATTCTTCGATATTAGGAACTAGTGATTGGTGAAACTGTTTATAGGTAAAATCTGCATTTTCTTTTAAATACTGAATGAATTCTTGATAATCTTGTTTGGTCCATAATTCTTTATTTAGTGTCATCATAATCCCTCATTTCTTTCGCATGAGGATGAAAATTCTGATAATTTTCTTTTAAACGCTGATTGGAAATATGCGTATAGATTTGAGTGGTAGATATATCAGAATGACCCAATAATTCTTGAATACTACGCAAATCCGCACCATTATTTAAAAGATGAGTTGCAAAACTATGTCTTAGAGTATGAGGTGAAAAGGGTGTTTTTATATCTTTTTCTTTGGCTAATTTTTTAAGGATTTTAAAAAAACCTTGTCTTGTCATCCCTACTCCATGATTATTTAAAAATAAAGCATCGGTTACTTTTCCTTTTAATAATAAACTTCGATATTCATCCATATAAGTTTTTAATGCCTCTAAGGCAATGTCTCCAATGGGAATCACTCTTTCTTTTCCACCTTTTCCAACCGTTCTTACATAAGCCATGGATAAGTCAACATCATGAATTTTTAAGTTCATAAGCTCACTGACACGTAATCCTGTCGCATACATGAGTTCTAACATAGCTTTATTACGATAACTATAAGAATCGCTTAAAGGAATATCTAACAAACGATCAATTTCTTCCATTGATAAGATTTTAGGTAATGTTTTTTTTCGTTTGGGTAATTCTAATAAATCACTAGGATTTGTTTTAATATATTTCTCTATTAATAAGAATTTATAGAAACTACGAATACTACTAATATTTCGCGATATCGTACGTTGATCTAATCCGGAATCATTTAAATAATTCAAATAATTTTTAATTTCTTTCTTTTTTATCGTACTAAAATCTTTATGTTCAACTTCATTAACATATTTGTAGTAACGCATTAAATCACGATGATAGGCATCAATAGTATTTTCACTATATTTTTTATCAATACGTAAATAGACAATAAAATCTTCAATACGTTCTAAAAACTCATTCATAATCTGTCGAGTAGACAAGTCTCGACTTTCACCTCTCTTTTCTTAAGTGGGAGGCTAGTCTCATTGCCCCTCACAAAACCGTACGTGCCCTATTAAGGCATACGGCTTTTCATATAGGACATTCACCTTATAAGAGTTATCCTGTGTAATCATTTTACATTTTTGATACGTCTTGGCATATCAATATTGTTTCATACACAGTGCATCCTATATGCTAACCCCTTCGCTCCACGGTCATTACTCGCTTCTTTGCTACTATGAGTTAGTCCGACTACTTATACATCTTTTGAGTGCTTTGGGTTATCCAAGTCCTTGTACACTCATACCTTCGCCTCGCTCGCTTTAACAATTGGTATTTGAAACCTCTTGTATTTAGGAATGTATAAGTTCTCCCAGGTATGCATAATGTAACAATGTAGAACTCGCCACGTCCTAAAGACCCCGACAGATTTCTCATAGTATCTCGCTTTATCGATACTACCGATTTTGTTTGCTAGGCAGGTGACCCTATCAACATCTGCTTATATATTATTTAACGAGGCTCAATAACTTCACGCTTTCGCATTGCGGCTCGAACTCTTGCTTGCCTACGCTTAAACCTTACCTCACGGTTTCGGCTCCAAGGCTAGCTAATGGCTCCTTGCTAGGGATTACCATATCGGCTTCCCACCGATTATACACTATGCACCGAACTGGCGCACCACCTATTGATATTATACCATTCTTTTTATCTAAACATGTGAATACTAGTGTTTCTTTACAAAATTTGATATAATGTATAAGAAAGAAGGTGTGGTATGAAAGAACCTTTAGCGATTTTAATGCGACCTACTTGTTTGGATGAAGTTCTAGGTCAGACCCACCTTGTGGGAGACGGAAAAGTATTATCTAATATGGTTCATAATAAAAAATTATTTTCTATGATTTTATATGGACGTCCTGGAATTGGTAAAACTACATTAGCAACCGCCATGATTAAAGAATTAGATTTACGATATCGTATGTTAAATGCGGTTATTAACAATAAAAAAGATTTTGATATTGTCATTGAAGAAGCAAAGATGTATGGACATATGGTTGTCGTAATGGATGAAGTCCATCGTTTAAATAAAGATAAACAAGATTTATTACTTCCCTATTTAGAGAACGGATTGATTACTTTTATCGGTATGACAACTTCTAATCCTTATCACTCTATTAATCCAGCTATTCGTAGTCGTTGTCAAATTTTTGAGTGTAAGGAGTTAAGTGTAGATGATATAATGGTTGGATTACATCGAGCTTCTACAAGTGAATACTTAAATGGTATAAAAGTAGAAGATGATGTTTTAGAATATATTGCTAAATTATCTGGTGGTGATTTACGTTTTGCCTATAATTTACTTGAAATTGCTTTTTATTCAACAAATGATTTTCATGTTACTTTGGAAGTTGTTAAAAGTATCAATAATAAACCAGCTTTTTTTTCTGATAAAAATGAAGATGGACACTATGATGTCCTTAGTGGTCTACAAAAATCCATTCGTGGAAGTGATGTCAATGCAGCTCTTCACTATTTAGC
This sequence comes from uncultured Bacilli bacterium, assembly GCA_944332155.1. GTDB lineage: Bacteria > Bacillota_I > Bacilli_A > RF39 > UBA660 > Pelethosoma. The sequence goes on along the minus strand of CALVJM010000063.1, from coordinate 1,829 downwards.
TAGACTAATAGAGGCTGGAGATTTGGATAGTATTTTTAGACGTTTAAGTGTTATTGTATATGAGGATATAGGACTTGCTAATCCATCGATGGGACCTAAATTAGATGCAGCTATTCATGCAGCTGAAAGAACAGGATTACCAGAAGCTCGTATTCCTCTAGGTACTATTGTGGTTGAAATGGCCTTATCTCCCAAATCAAACAGTGGCCATTTAGCATTAGATGCGGCCTTACAAGATATTCGCAATGGAAATACAGGTAATTTACCAGAACATTTACGCACTAATTCTAAAACATATAAATATCCACATAATTACCCTAACGCATGGGTAAAACAACAATACTTACCTGATAAATTAGTTGGTCGTAAATATTATCAACCTAAAACTACAAGTAAATATGAACAAACATTAAAACAAATTTATGACAAATTAAATGAATTAGAAAAGAGATAAGACAACTTATCTCTTTAATACTTTCTTCTTAATTTTATTTGTGGTATTCTCTACTCTGGAATCTTCTTTAATTAAATTTTGATAATAAATAATCTCTTTTTCAATTTTTTCAACCATTTTTAAGGTTTGATCATGTCACGAGCACATTTCTTTTTCTAAAGCTTCCTTATTAGCTATTATTTCTTTTTCACTTACTTTAAACTCTTTATAAGTTTATAAAAAACTTAATATAGATTTTTGATTATCTTTTCATATCTTCTTATATGTCCGCAAGTCCTTGTTTTATTGGCTTTGCGGACGTTTTCGTTATCGAAAGATACTTGCTTATCTCTGTATTTCTTCACATATCTTCATGGTCAAACGTGGTAAATATCGTGGTACGATTTAGGCTATCATGCTCTTTAATTTTGCCTTTACGCTTTCTGCTGACGCATGAGCATACAGTTTCAGCGTGATACTGATGTTAGAATGTCCCATGATATACTGTAGGCTCTTTGGGTTCATGTTCCTGTTTGCCAGTCTTGTACAGAATGTATGACGCAGGATTTGCGGTGGAATCTTTGACAGGCTCTTGACAGGGCTTTTTCTTTTCTGTGCTAGGTAATCAAGAGGAAGAAAGAGAAGTATTGTCAAAATCATTGACTATCAGATAAAGACTACATAGGTATCGCAATATGAATTGACACTATATAACGATAACAACTGGAAGATTATAAAATAATTAAAAGCGCGCATTTCTTGTATATAGATTTGCACGCTTTCCCCTTTTTTCATTATTTTTTAAAAATCTATTGACAAAGTTCCTCAAAACGAATATATTATAAGTGTAAGGTAGTTAGTTACTATACTAACAAACACGCAAACAAAAGGAGTGATATGATTGAATATAAATCCAAATGCAGAAAAGCCTATATTCATTCAGATTGCAGAACAGCTAGAAAACTCTATATTCACAGGGGTATATCCAGAGGAAATGAAAATCCCCTCAACAAATGAAATATCTGCTTTGTTGAATATCAATCCTCATACTGTTTTAAAAGGAATGAATTTACTTGTGGACGATGAAATCATCTATAAGAAAAGAGGTTTAGGAATGTTCGTTAAAGAAGGTGCAGTAGAAAAAATACGCAAGAAAAGGCAGGGACAATTTTACGACCAGTTTATTGCTTCATTGATAGAAGAAGCTGATAAATTACACATGACGAAAAATGAAATCATTTCAATGATAGAGAGGGGTTTTGAAAATGAACGCAATTCAAATTAAGAATATTACCAAAAAATACAAAGATGTTACTGTCCTTGATAATGTTTCCTTTTCTTTTGAGTATGGAAAAATCTATGGATTTTTAGGGAGAAACGGAGCAGGAAAATCTAC
>CALVJM010000062.1 GCA_944332155.1 uncultured Bacilli bacterium | reverse complement strand
GAAAATAAAAAAATCAAGAAAAATAGATACGCAATCTAATTTCTTGTTTTTATTGACACTACTTTTTCAGCAGTCTCGATTTAAGCTTTTTCTTTCTGTATTTTATTTGACAAATCAATCTAATCATGACATAATCTAAATAGAGATTATATTATTTTAAACGATATTTCGTAGTACGTTTAGTACTATAAACTCTAGGTGGAACTGAGTAATGACTAATATCTCTTTTAAATAGTAAATATTCTTCTATATCAAGTGCTTGGGCTAAACGCTCAATCTTAGAAAACGAAGGACTATATTTACCATTTTCTAAATCACTAAGATATTTACTATCAATATCTACAATTTCAGCTAACTTTTCTTGTGATAAATTAGCTTGAAATCGATAATATTTGAGATTTTTACCAAATGTATCTTTTAGACTCATTTTAACCACCTGCTAATATAATGATACATTTTTTTAATATTATTCACTAGTGTGTGTGACACGGAGAAAGGGAGTTAATAATGAGAAAATCACGTTATATAACTTTAACAAAGTTACGAAAAAAAAACCATCTATCGATGGCTGAAATTGCAGATCAATTACAAATTAGTACTGCTTATTATTGTCAATTAGAAACCAAAAAAAAGAGGTTATCTTATGATATGGCAATTAAGATTGCGAATATATTTCATTTAATGCCTGATGATGTTTTCTTCGATGATGAGAAAAATGCAGAAAAGTAATAATATTTAAGATCCCATATTATTGCTTTTTTTATACCTTGCACATTCTGCATCCAATTCTTCTACTAAATCATCTACTTGATTAAAAGATTCAAGTCGAACACCACTCGCATAAATATGACCTCCACCACCAAAATGACTAGCTATTTCATTAATAATAGGTCCTCTTGAACGTAAAGATCCACGAATGTTGCCACGATTTTTATCTTCTGTAAAGACAGCCCAAGCAAATATTTCTTCTATATAATTAAAATTATTTACCATATTTCCAGCAGTGGCTACATCTACATGATATTCTTTTAGAATATCATCAGTAATTTTTATATATGCGAAGCCATTTTCGGTAACTGTAAAATGATTACCTATATAACCTTGAAATTTTATCTCTTTAAGTGGTCTTAAATATAAATTTTCATATAAACTTGTAAAATCAATGCCTGTTACGTTAATTAGTTGAGCCACTAAATTAAAAGTTTTAGGTGTTGTATACTGAAATAAGAAACGATTGGTATCGGATACTAATCCTAAGTATAAACGTTCAGCAGCAAATGGGGTCATTTGTAATTTTGTATTAAATACCAATTCCATAATCATTTGAGCCGCACTACTTGCTTGATCATCAATCCATTCATAATCACAAAAAGTTTCGATATATGGGTGATGATCTATTTTAATACGGTAAGAAAAACGATCTGAATCAACCCCATCTAAACGTTTTTTATCTGGTAAATCAATAACAATTAATAAAGCATCTTGATAATATTCCTCTTGCATCTTATCTAAAGTACCTAAATAAGAAAAACGAGAGGCAGAATATCCAACCGCATATACTTCCTTATTAGGAAAAGTTGTTTTTATAATATCACGTAACGCAATTTGTGTACCTAAACAATCAGGATCAGGTCCGACATGACGAGCAATTACAATACAATCATATTTTTTTATTGTTTTATATATTTTTTTATATTTATTTTGAAACATAGTAAACCCACTCTCTACGTAATATTTTAACGAATATTAATTGATGTGTCAAACAAAAAAACACATAATTATGTGTTTTAAGGAATAAGGGCTAAAGTATCGCGAGCAATCATTACTTCTTCATCAGTTGGAATTACATAACAAGGAATCTTAGAATCATCAGTGGTAATTTTTCCTTCTACACCACGAATTCCGTTTGCTTTTTCATCCAAATTAATTCCTAAAATTTTTAAACCATCGACAATACGACGACGAGTAGTGACAGATTTTTCACCAATTCCAGCAGTAAATACGATAGCGTCGCATCCACCCATTTCTACGTAATATTTAGCAATATAATCAATAACTCGACGAATAAACATTTTTTTAACTAACTCACAACGTTCATTGCCTTCTAAAATACCGGCATCAATATCTCGCATATCACTACTGACATTACTAACACCAAGTAAACCGCTCTTTTTATTTAAAATATTATCCATTTCTTGTGCAGATATACCTAATTGATTCATCATATAAGTAACAACAGTTGCATCTATATCTCCACAACGACTTCCCATAATAAGTCCCGCATTAGGTGTTAATCCCATACTAGTATCTAAACATTTTCCATTAACTACAGCACTTACACTAGCTCCGTTACCAATATGACAAGTAATAAGTTTAGTATCTTCACGTCCTAAAATTTGATTCATTCGATTAGCTACATACATATGACTAGTTCCATGAGCTCCATAACGACGCACTTTATAATCAGTATACCACTCATATGGAACCGCATATATATAGTTTTCTTCAGGCATTGTTTGATGGAAAGCAGTATCAAATACCACAGTTTGCACCGCATTGGGAATTACTTCTTGAGCAGCTTTAATACCTGTAATAGCTGCTGGATTATGAAGAGGAGCTAAAACATTTAACTCTTCAATCTTTTTAATAACATCTTCTGTTACAACAACGCTTTTGTCAAAATAAGATCCACCTTGAACCACACGATGACCAATTCCTTTAATCTCATCTAAACGCTCTACCACATGATTCTCTTCTAACTCTTCAACTAAGTATTGAAAAGCTACTTTATGATTTGGTAAATCCTTTTCTTTACGAATTGCCTCACCATTAATTTTAATGGTGTAAAAACTTTCATGAATTCCTATTCTTTCAAAGACACCAGAAATCAAAACTTTTTCTTCTGGCATTTCATACATTTGAAATTTCAAAGATGAACTTCCTGCATTCACTGATAATATTTTCATAAAAAACCTCTTTCTATATTTCGTATTCTTCCAAGGATGCATTAGTAGATTCATAGCCTAATAGATTACCATCCTCAGGAAAACCATTAAAATAGTAATGTAGTATACGAACAACACCACTATGGGTTACAATCATCACATTTTTATCTTGATATTTTTGTTTTATATCATAAATAAAATCTTGAATTCGATTCAGTAAATTACCTACTGACTCTGCTTTATCATATTGTATATTTTTCTTAATATTCCAATACTCTTCTAAATTGATTTCGGTTCTACTTTTACCTTCAAATTCCCCATGATTACGACTACGTAAACGATCATCAAAAATGATGTCAGATTTAGGATACGCTAGAATAGCCGTCTCTAAAGTTCTTTTTTTAGGTGAGCAGAACACCATATCAATTTGTTTATTTTTTAATGTTGTGTTTAAATCTAATGCTTGTTTCTTCCCTTTTTCATCTAATATCGTATCCATGTTACCTTGTAACATGCCAGATTTATTTTCTTTTGTTTCGCCATGACGAACAACAAATAATTTCATTATTTTTCCTCTGGACGCATTAAAGGGAATAACACATTATCTTTAATATTTGGGGTGTCAGTTAACACTTGAATGACACGATCAATACCAATTCCCCATCCGGAAATTGGTGGCATACCTGTTTCCATTGCCATAATATAATCCATATCCATCATCATAGCTTCTTCATCACCATCTGATTTCAAACGCGCTTGTTCTTCTAAACGACGTTGTTGTTCAATTGGATCTACTAATTCCGAATATCCATTAATAATTTCTGCTCCATTAATTACTAATTGGAAACGATCAGTAATTTCTTTATTATCATCATTTGCACGCGCTAATGGTGATAAAGCAATTGGATGTTCAGTTAAGAAAACTGGTTCAATCATATAAGGACGAGCTACTTTTTTGTATAATACATCTACTAAATTACCAAAACCAATCGTATTTAAATCAGCATCTGTATCTAGTTCAATTTTACGACGTTTAATTTCGTTTAATAACTTTTCTTTATCATTAAATTCTAAAATATCAATATCAGCATATTTTAACAACACATCACGGAAAGTGACTTGTTCCCATTTTTTTGAAAAATCAATAGTTTTATCACCAATTTTTACTTGCAATGTTCCAAATACTTTAGATACTACTGTTTTTAACATATCTTCCATTAAAATCATATTATCTTGATAATTTAGATAAGCTCCGTATCCTTCTAGCATCGTAAAGTCTTGTAAATGTGTTGAATCAATACCTTCATTTCTAAAACATCTAGCAAATTCAAATACTTTAGTAAATCCACCAATAATCGCACGTTTCAAATAAGTCTCTGGTGCGATTCTTAAATATACATCGATATCTAAAGCATTATGATGCGCAATAAAAGGTTTTGCAAGGGCTCCACTAGCTTTATTACTAAGTACTGGAGTTTCTATTTCAATATAACCTTTATCTTCTAAATAACGACGTATTTCTTTAATAAATTCATATTTTAATAAGAAACGTTTTCTTGTTTCTTCATTCATAATTAAATCAAGATAACGTTCACGATAACATAACTCTGGATCTGTTACACCATGAAATTTTTCAGGAAGTGGTTTTAATGCTTTTACTAAGAATTCAAAAGAAGATACACGCAATGTTTTTTCACCTGTATGAGTAGTAAAAATTTCTCCTTCTGCACCTAAAAAATCTCCTACATCTACTAATGTTTTAAAGAATTGATACTTTTCTTCACCCACTAAATCTATTTTAATAGATATTTGTAAATCTCCTTCAATATCACGTAAACGAACAAAACTTAATTTTCCCATTTTACGCATAAATACAATACGTCCAGCTACACGAACTCCTTTTGTTTCATCAGGAAGTGTACTAGCTTCTTTTAAAGAATGTGTAATCTCATATCGTTCAGGATATGGATTACAAACTTTTGCAATTTCATTTAATTTTTCTCTTCTTACAATCTCTTGTTCACTAAATTGTCTCATAATTCACCTCTATTTTTTATCTCTTATAATTATTGTTCTACTCCATAAATCTTGTAATCCACGATGGTCTTTTCTATATAGTACCATAAAAAAGCTAATTACAACCAAAGAAATTTGAATAATCGCAAAAATACTATTGGTAATAAAATATATCATACTTGGTAAAACGTAAATTAAAACTAAACTAGCCAATAAATAAAGTAATCCACAAGTAATCATACTACGTACTAATAAATCATCTAAACTAATTTGTTCATCTTTAGCGTGATATGATATTCCCATTAAATACATACCAAAAGTTTTATGTGTTTTCCATGGAATAATAACAAAATAAATAATAATATAAATCGCATTGATTAAACTATAAAGAATTCTTTCTTTATCCAAGTCTTGCATAATACTAGCTACTCTTGTTAAATAAGAACCTAACGATATACTATTACTAAATAATAAATCATTCACGTTATTAAACTCTTGATTTAATACAGCAATATTATGACTTTCAGGAATAAAAAAAGAAACAAGGGTTAAAATTCCTATTAAAATTATCATGTCAAATAAATAAGCTGCCGCACGTCTTTTAATCCCTATACTACGCATTTGATTCACCTTTCTTACTTATAAATTGGTCAATCAAGAAAAAAAACTCTTCTTTTGTTTTTACTTGACAAATTTCTTGTTTTAAAGGAGCACATCCAGGAATACCTTTCATGTACCAAGCTGCATGACTACGTATTTCTAAAAGAGCTAATTTTTCACCTTTCGTTTGCAATAATAAATTAAAGTGTTTTTTTAACATATGCATTTTATCTTGCCAAGTAACTTCTGACGGAAGAGTTTCATCTTCTAAATAATCAACCACTTCTTTAATTAGCCAAGGATTACCTAAAGCTCCTCGTCCAATCATAATCGCATCACAACCAGTCGTGTCTAACATTTTCTTCGCATCAAGATAGGACTTTATGTCACCATTTCCGATTACAGGAATCGATACACTTTCCTTTACTGCTTTAATAATATCTAAATTTACTTTCCCGCTATATCCTTGGGCACGGGTTCTACCATGTACTGTAATTGCACTTGCACCGGCCGCTTCACACTTTTTCGCAATCTCTACAGCATTAATATATTTATCATCCCAACCACTACGTATCTTTACCGTAACGGGAACAGATACACTGTTTACAACTTTAGAAACCATTTCATATACTTTATCAGGTTCTTTTAGTAAGGCACTACCAGCCGAAGCTCGTACTGCCACTTTAGGAACAGGGCATCCCATATTAATATCTAGTAAAGTAACTGGATATCTTTCAACAATCATACTTGCAGCTTTAGCCATCACATCTGGATTAGATCCAAACAATTGAATAGCTACCGGCATATTTAGTTGATCAATACCGTGTAACATATCCCATGTTTTTTTATTATCACGAATAATTGCTTCCGAACTAATTAATTCCGTAATTGCAAGTCCACACCCCATTTCTTCTACAATCTTCATATAAGCTGGATTAGAAATACCTGCCATAGGAGCAAGAACTACTTGGTTTTTAATTTCCAAATCTCGGATTTTCCACATAAAATCACCAATTAATATTATACTAAAAAAACGTATATTTTTCAATTCAAACAAATATACGTGTTAATCCTTTTTTTAAATGTATACGTATCATTAATTAAAATGTATACATTAATAAGTTATAATATATCTCTGAAAGGAGATGTATTTTTTA
>CALVJM010000061.1 GCA_944332155.1 uncultured Bacilli bacterium | reverse complement strand
AAAACTTGACTTATAAAAAGCCTTATAGAATAAGGGATTGTAGCCAGTTTATCATACAACTTACTGTAAAACTCGGGAGAAGATGATAAAGATTCTCTACAAGAAGATGTGCAAGAGCTTATTCAAAAGTTTAATAAAAAAGTAGATGAAATTTATAAAGAAAAAGAAAATGAATTGATGACTGTATAAACATTTCGTAAAGAAATGTTTTTCTTTACAAAAGTTTACATAGCTACAATGAAAAAGAATTGTCAAATCAAAAGTATTATCATATACTAATAATAGGGGGATGACGAAAGGTCGTTAAGAATCAAAAAAGAATAAAAAGGAACATCGCCATCCAACCACGTTAAAAGATGAGAAATTCTCGTCTTTTTTTGTAGCAAAAAATAAGTCGAACCAGCGTTTAAATGTTTACATATACTAGTTATGTGATATAATGATAATGTTGAGGTGCGTTATGAAAAATAAAGAAGAAAAATTAAATATTAAAAATTTAAATATTGTTATTGAATTAGGGAAAAAGTTATTACATATCACCTTAATCTTATTGCTAATTATTGGTATTTATGCGGTTACCTTAATTTTTAAAGAATGGCATGTTAAAGAGTTTTTAATTACAATACTGCAAATTTTATCACCACTATTTATTGGTTTGATTGTAGCTTGGTTATTTAATCCATTAGTGGTGTGGTTAAATAAAAAAGGAGTAAATCGTACTTTAGGTGCGATTATTGTCTATTTAGTTTTCATCGCGATAATTGCTCTGATTATTAATTTAATTGTACCTATTTTATATCAACAAACTGCGGAATTTATTAAGACAGTGCCATCAGTTATTGATTATTCTAAGGAATGGTTAGAGAATACTTTAGAACGTTTTGATAGTATTAAACAAATTAATATTCAAGCTGTTAAAACAAATATCTTTACTCATATAGAAGAATTCGCATCAAATATAACTTCTGATATGCCTAATATGATTTTAAATTTTGCGAAAGCGATGTTTTCTGGTTTAGGAACTATGGTCATTGGCCTTGTAATAGGTTTTTATCTATTAATTAGTTTTGATAATACAGAAAACTTATTATCTTTCTTGCCAAAGAAAAGTCAAAAGGGAACAAAAGAATTATTATCAGCAATCAATAATTCTTTACGTGGATTTGTTCAAGGGTCTATCTTAGATTGTACTTTAATCTTTATAATAAGTTCTCTTGTGTTTTGGATTGTCGGATTACGCGCCCCATTATTGTTTGGTTTATTTTGTGGCTTAACTAATATTATTCCATATGCTGGACCATATATTGGAGGTGCACCTGCTGTTATAGTTGGTTTCTCACAAAGTCCTACGATTGGAATATTTACATTGTTATCGATTGCCCTTATCCAGTTTATTGAAGGTAATTTCTTACAATCTTTGATTTTAAGTAAAACAACAAAATTGCATCCAGTAACCATTATCATTGGCCTACTAATTTTTGGTCATTTCTGGGGAATCATTGGTATGGCTGTTTCAACGCCAATTATTACCGCTTTAAAAACTTTATTGCTATTTTTAGATGATCGTTATGATATTTTAAAATTTAATTAGGGAGGACCTATGATACCAAAGAAACCATATATATTTTTAATGGCTGGACGGGCAAGACATGGAAAAGATACTGTTTCCATGTTTATTCGTGAATATTATTTACGAAAAGAAAAAATGCCAGAAGCTTTACAATTTTCATATTATATTAAAGATTATGTAAAACGTCTAACTGCTTGGGATGGTACGGAAGAAACTAAAGAAAAATATCGTGAAGATATGCAGACGATAGGAACAGAAGTTATTCGAAAACAAATTAATCCTAAATTTTTTATTCATCGTATGATTGAAGATATTCAAGTCTTCTCATATTATTGTGATGTATTAACCATTTCGGATGTTCGTTTTCCTGCTGAAATAGAAGATATAAAAAAGGAATTTCCTAATGTGATTTCGATTTTTGTCAATCGTCCACACTTTGAAAGCCCTTTAAGTACCAAAAAACAAAAACATGAAACAGAAACAGCGTTAGATAATTACCATCAATATGATTACTATCTTGACAATGATGGTACAATAGAGGAATTAAAAGAAAAAGTGATTACATTATTAAAGGAAGTGGAAAAGAATGAATTTAAAGGATAGTTATATTAATTTTTTTAAACAGCATGATCATAAAGTGATTCCAAGTGCGCCAATTATTCCAGAGAATGATCCAACGTGCTTGTTTAATACAGCTGGGATGCAACCATTAGTGCCTTATTTAAAAGGTCAAAAACATCCTTTAGGAACAAGACTTTGTGATGTTCAAAAATGTTTTCGTACAAATGATTTAGACGAAGTAGGGGATACTACTCATCATACTTTTTTTGAAATGTTAGGTAACTGGAGCTTAGGTGATTATTTTAAAAAAGAATCTATTACTTGGAGTTATGAATTTTTAACAAGTGTATTAAAAATACCAGTAGAACGTTTAGCTGTGACAGTATTTGAAGGTAATGATGTTGTTGAAGCGGATCGTGAAAGTGCGGATATTTGGAAAAGTTTAGGGATTAAAGAAGAAAAAATTGCCTTTTTAGGTGTAGAAGATAATTGGTGGGGACCTGCTGCGGAAACTGGACCTTGTGGACCAGATACAGAAATTTTCTATTGGCGTAGTACAGAACCGGTTCCTGAAAAATTTGATACAAATGACGAACGTTGGGTTGAAATTTGGAACAATGTGTTTATGCAATATGAAAAACATGCTGATGGAACATTTACACCATTACAACAAAAAAATGTCGATACCGGAATGGGTGTCGAAAGAACAACGGCTATTTTAGAAGGTGTAAATGATAATTATCAAAGTAGTATTTGGAAACCAATCATTTCTAAAATCGAAGAACTAAGTGGAATGGAATATACTGGTGATGCTATGCGACCAATGCGTATTATTGCTGATCATATTCGTGCCATCGTTATGATTAGTGGTGATGAAGCCCGTATTTATCCATCCAATAAAGATCAAGGATATATTTTAAGACGTTTAATTCGTAGAATGATTCGTTATGCTGGAGATTTAAATATGGATATGAACTCTGATTTTGATCAAATTTTAGCTAAAATGATTATTGAAGATTATAAAAAATATTATCCAGAATTAGAAGATAATCAAAGTCATATTTTAGAAGTATTAGCGTCTGAAAAGAAGAAATTTTCTCGTACTCTTGAAAAAGGACTTCGTGAATTTGAAAAAATTATCAGAACATTAAATGATAATACATTACCTGATGAATTTGCTTTTAAGCTTTATGATACATATGGATTTCCAATTGAACTAACAATGGAATTAGCGCAAGAAAAAGGATTTATTGTTCATAAAGAAGGATTTGATGAACTATTCAAAAAACATCAAGAAAAATCACGTGCCGGAGCTACAGCCAAGTTTAAAGGTGGATTAGCGAGTGATGGTGAAATTGAAACAAAATACCACACTGCAACGCATTTATTAAATGCCGCTTTAAAAGTAGTTTTAGGAAATGATGTTCATCAACGTGGAAGTAATATTACAAGTGAACGTATGCGTTTTGATTTCTCATGTGATCATAAATTAACACCAGAAGAAAAAGAAAAGGTAGAAAATCTGGTGAATGAATGGATTCAAGAAGGATTAGAAGTTCGTGTAGAAACTATGAGTAAAGAAGATGCCCTTAAAATAGGTGCTGAAGCAATGTTTATTGAAAAATACCCAGAAATGGTAACCGTATATTTTATTGGTGATGTATCAAAAGAATTATGTGGCGGACCACATGTAAAGAATACCAAAGAACTAGGTCACTTTAAAATAAAAAAAGAGGAAGCAAGTAGTGCCGGAGTTCGAAGAATTAAAGCAATTTTAGAATAAAAGTAACTGCTTAGGCAGTTACTTTATCTTTAATGATAAAATAGAAGTATAGGAAGAAGGAGTACTATGAAAAAAATAGAATTACTATCACCTGCCGGAAATATGGAAAGCTTACATGCAGCCATTCGTGCTGGTTGTGATGCAGTATATTTAGGAGGATATTTATTTGGTGCTAGAAGTTACGCAGGCAACTTTTCTAACGAAGAATTAGAAGAAGCAGTAAAAACAGCTCATATTCATGGTGTACGTGCGTATGTTACAGTAAATACGATTGTCTATGAAAATGAAACCGAAATGTTTTTCCAATACATTGATTTCTTATATCACATTAATGTAGATGCTCTAATTATCCAAGATTTAGGAATGATGGATGCCATTCGTCATATGTATCCGGATTTTGAATTACATGCTTCTACACAGATGCATGCCCATAACAAAGAATGTGTACAAGTTCTTGAACAAGAAGGTTTATCACGAGTTGTTTTGGCCCGTGAAACATCTATTGACCAAATTAAAGAAATTCGCAAACAGACTAATATGGAACTAGAAATATTTGTTCATGGAGCGTTATGTATTAGTTATTCTGGTCAATGTTTAATGAGTAAAATGATTGGTGGTCGTAGTGGCAATCGTGGAACATGTGCCGGAAGTTGTCGTTTACCTTATGAACTTGTTGAACATAAAAATGGTCCACGTTTAAATAAAGAAGATTATGTACTTAGTATGAAAGATTTAAACTCTTTAGAACATTTACAAGAATTATTAGAAATCGGTGTTGATAGTTTAAAAATAGAGGGTCGTATGAAACGTCCTGAATATGTATATTTAGTTACTTCTATTTATCGTAAAGCTATAGATACTTTTTATAAGTTTGGTAGGGTAAATATTACCGGAAAAGAAATAAAAGAATTACAAAAAATATATCATCGTTATTTCACCAAAGGATTTTTATTTAATGAAGAGAATAATAAAATTACTAATGAATATCGACCAAATCATATGGGTGTTTTAATTGGAAAAGTTGTTCAAAAAAAGAGAAACATAATTACTATTCAATTAACTGATTCTATTCAAATTCAAGATGGTATTCGTATATTAGGACAAGAAGATGTAGGATTTACTATGAATCAATTTTATATCGGAAAACAACTAGTAAAAAAAGCATCTAAAGGCGATTTAATTACCGTAGAGGTAAAAAACAGTCAGGCTATTGAAATCGGTAGTAAAGTAATGAAGACAACAGATGCGGAACAACTAACTACCATCCAAACAGAAATGAAAGAATATTGTCGTCGCGTTCCTATAACAGGTAAACTTTCCGGAAATATAGGCGAGTACTTAACCTTACTCATTGATGATGGAACACATCAAGTAAAAGTTCAAAGTGATTTTCTTTTAGAGACCGCTAAAACCAATCCTACAACGATAGAACAAATACAAAAGCAACTAGATCGTTTAAAAAATACTTGTTATGAATGGAGTCAATTAGAAATACAGGTAGCTTCCCATGTTTTTATACCAGTCGGGCCATTAAATCAATTACGCAGAAAAGGAATCGAATGTTTAAATGAAAAACGTATTGGAAGACGCAAGGATAAGAAAAAAGAATATAACATTGATTGTCCTAAAGTGCCACTCACTCATTATCACACCGTGCGAATCAATAGTGAAAAACAATATCAAGAAATAAAAAAGAAGTCTTATGATGTGATATATGTTGATGATTATAATCTTTATCAAAAGTTAAAAACTGATTCTAAAGTATTATATCGCTTAGAACGAGCTAAAACAGTATATCCTGAGTTAAATGAAGCTATGATTACAGAATTAGGTGGATTAGAAAAATATAAAGATGTTGTTTCAGATACTTCATTTAATGTAGTAAATTCTTATACACTAGCGTTCTTATATCGTCATGGAGTAAAACGAGTAACTCTTTCTTACGAATTAGAAGAAAACCAAGTTTCTGAAATGCTTACCGCATTTATCAAACGTTATCACTTTACGCCTAATGTAGAAGTTGTTATTGATAGTTACCCAGAAATATTAATTAGTAAATATGATTTGTTAAAAAAATACAATAAAAAAGAACCCTTATATTTAAAAGATCGTAAAGGCTCTTATTATAAAGTAACTAATCAACATGGTTTAACACATATTTATCATTCTGAAAAAATAAAATTAAACGAACAAACATATCGTCAATTAGGGGTAACTAATTTCTGTGTTCATTTAATATAGAAAAGAGATTTCTCTTTTTTATATTGTTTTAGATGATTCTAAAGGAATAGTATCTGACATATAAATAAATGTATTGTTATTACTTTCTCTTAAATGTTCTGGTTTAATTTGCCAATGATTAAATAATTCATGAACTTCATTTTCTTGAGCTTCATTATGAATTTTAGATTGCTTGACAAAAAAACAGTCATTGTTAGGAATCGTCCAAGTTTGAATTGATAAATAACCAATTTTAGAAAGTTCATAAAAACATTTACTAGATAACAAAACTCCATTATTTTTTGATACTTTAATATTTAGTAGACGTTTCAAAGAAGGATGTTTTTCAATCAAATCTTTATGTGTTTGTAAAAACTGTTGATATCCAGTATAATGATGTTCTCCTGGTTCAATCATTATCATTTCCGATTGCCCATCTTCATTAAAAATATACAATCTTGTCCAATTTTCATTTTTCATTCTATCACCATTTTTATTATACCACGTATAGAATTGATATAAAAAACTTTTTTTTGAAATTGCTTTATGCTATTGCTTTAAAAAAACATAAATAAAAAACAAGTTTTTGATAAAAGGACAAAAAGACCCCTTACCCCATAAAATTATGTGGTTCACTTAGTTTAATAATTTTCTATTAGTAAATACAAGGATAGATGAAATGAGATTTCTACCATTAGTAGTTAGAT
>CALVJM010000060.1 GCA_944332155.1 uncultured Bacilli bacterium | reverse complement strand
ACTATTTCAAGTGGGGTTTGCTTTTTTTGTTATTTTAAGTTGTTAGGTTGCGGACGAAGTCTGCCGTATGATATAATGATACAAAGTAAACGGAGTGATAAATAGTGAATCAGGATTTTAATGAAACTAATAATTATCAAGGGAATAATAATGAATTACCGAAGGATACTCCAAATATAAGTGATGATAATACATCGAGTGTAAATCAATTAGATAGTGCAGATATGCAAAGAAATGATAATCATCAAATTTTTGATGCAACAAATACAAAGAATTATCAACAAACGGAGCCAGAAATGTCACCGTCTAACTCTCATTTAAAAAGCGATAAAGGGATTTCCAAAAAGGGTAAAGTTATGATGATTTTTGTTTTAATTAGTACATTAATTATCTTTTTTGATAATTTTATAACGTCTACGGATTTGTTTTGGGAATTACAAATGCAAGCTGTAATGCATAGCGATGAACAATTAAAATTAGCCTTGGAAACCATTAAAGAAGCTGTTGTAGTTATAAATTGGATAATAGTATTAGTTATAACAATTATAAGTATTGTGTTTCTTATCAAAGATAAAAAAAATCAAAATAATGTGCGAATTTATGAGTGGTATATAGTTGCAGGTGTTTTACATATTTTCATTGGAACTGTTGGCTTAACATCGATTATATATTCTGTTGCCACACTGGTTTTTGCTATACAAAATAAAAATAACAATAAATTAAATAATTTAAGTGTTAAAACTGATAATGTTCTGATTGTTTTTTCATCAATACTTATTGCGTCTATTGTATTTATGTTTATAGCTGTACAAATTAATTTATTTGATAAAATAGAAAAAGAAGTAGACGAATATCAAGAAAATAATGAAGTTATCATCGAAGACCATGATAATAGTCATACCGTTACCACTTTTGATCAGATAATTGATGATTGGGGTAATGATGTTACTAAGAATAAATCATATAAGATTCAAAATGTAAAACTAAATAATATCACAGCAAGTTTATATGTAGATTACACATTTAAATTAGAAAATGAAAGTCCTGTTGCAACAATAACTTTAACGCACGGAGATAATGAGTTATATACTTACACTGAAAAGAGTAAATATTTTAATTTGTCTTATCTAAATATTTATGACAATTTAATTTTATATGGAACAAGCTATTGTGATAGTGTGGATAATGGAATATGTAACAAACACTTAACTTATTCACAGGTATTAGCATTTAATAAAGATGATTCTATTTCTTTGTATGATAATACAACTATAAGTCAAGGTGAAGGTGTTGTATTTTATAATGATACATCAGTATTTTTAGAAGATGAAAGTGTTTATGCCGATCCTTATAATGACTTTAGAGTCTATGACATCAACATAGATAACGAGGATATATATTTTGACACTATTGTAGAAAATTATGATGATGTTTTTTCTCAGGACTATCATTTTAGAGATAATAATTGTAATAATCCTTTCTGGGTATCTATTGACTTTGATATGCAAAGGACTTTTAAAACAAAATTTATATATAATGAATCATACCAAGTGTATGAACTCGATGAATTAAAAAAACAAAGTAGTATAAAATATTCTGATTATTGTGTTAATAAGGATGTTTTAGGTTTTTAAATATATAATAGGAGGATAAAAATGGAAATAAAATACGATATGTATAAACATTATGTTAAATGTTATAACGAAGCTTTAGGGGTTGCTTCTCATAAAAAAAAGATTATATAAAAACGCGAAAGCCAAAACTCATCTATATACATATTATGGCTTCATATATTTGTTTAGTGTTTTACTTGTGGCTTTTATAAATTTTGTTTTGACTCGTTTAGTTGGGTATTATTGGATAAATCTTATAATAAGTTATTTTTGTTCATTAATGCTTGTTACAATACTTATTTATTTTATTTTGTTTGGACTAAGAGTTCATTATTCTCGTTGTCGTTTGAAAAAAGGGGTTTTTTGCTTTGATGAGAAGGGTATAAGAAATAACAGTTATATGGGAATCGAAATGTTATTTCGTTGGGATAAAATAAAATATATTGTAGTAAAAAAATATTCAGTTATTGTTTTAACTGATACACCAATTTTCTTTTTTATGAATGTGGAAGTAAAAGATGAGTTATTAAGTGGAATAAACAAATATAAAAATGATATTACAGTAATTGAAGAATAATTATTAGACTTAAAAAAATATATAGTTAGTAATTATGAAATATGATAAAAGAAAAAGATATGAAATTTAAGAATTAAAATTCATATCTTTTTTGGTATCTAGAATTTGTTTTATAAAATTTTCTGGACTATTGTCGGAAATTAATACTATCTTTTTCTCTTCGTTATTTATAGTAAATTCAAATGTGATTTCGTATTCAACATTAAACTTGATTTTTTCATGGTTATTAGATGCAGAATCAAACAAACTATTAAAGCCACTATTTCCTGCTAGTTGTAACAATGGATTACCTCCAAACATAATTGCTGATAATAATATACTTTTTGTTTCATTTTCTTTTAATGCTGGGTTTGTTGTTGAGGTTCTTATTTTATCAGTATATGATATGTTTCTAATAGAAGTTAGAGGTATATTTTTTGTTTGGTTACTATCATTAACTCTATAAACTAAGTCCATGGAATTATTAGGAATATTATTTACTAACAAACCAATTGTATTATATGGAATATCTTTAAATCCAAAAATGATGTTCGCAAAAATAAAATTATTTTCATTAAGATTATTATCGGGAATTAAATCGTGATTCATATTTGAGTTTAAATGGTCCTGATTGGTATTATTATCTTCTTTGTTAAATAATGACATCATTATGAGATTATGTTTTTGTGTAATTTCCATTTTTATCCTCCTTACTTGTATTCATTATAACATATATACTATTTTCATTTGACATTTTTTTGCATTCTATCTGCAACTTTCCGATAAAAAGAACTTCATTCAAAGAAAGAAATGTTATAATAAAATTGTAAGAATGGAGAGGTGATGTAATGACCAATAGAATAATTTTAAATGAAACTTCTTACTTTGGTTGGGGAGCTAGGGAAAGTTTAGTTCCAGAGATTAAAAAAAGACACTTTAAAAAAGTGTTGTTAGTTACTGATAAAACCTTAATGGGTTGTGGCGTAGCTGACATGGTAATTAAAGAATTAAAAGGAAATGTGGATTATGCGATTTACGATGATGTAAAACCAAATCCAACAATCACGAATTGTCAGAAAGGAATTGACTTCTGTAAAGCTGAAGAAGCCGATGTTATTGTGGCAATTGGTGGTGGTTCGGTAATTGATACCGCAAAATGTATTGGTATTGTTATCAAGAATCCAGAGTTTTATGATATTAACTCTTTAGAAGGTACAGCGGATACAAAACATCCATGTTTACCAATTATTGCGTTACCAACAACGGCTGGAACAGCTGCTGAAGTAACTATTAACTATGTTATTACTGATGAGGTAAACGTAGTAAAAAGAGTTTGTGTAGATCCTCATGATATTCCAGTTGTATCGATTATCGATATGGAATTAATGTCTGGTATGCCAAAAATGACAGCTGCCGCAACAGGATTAGATGCCTTAACTCATGCGATGGAAGGTTATATTACAAAAGCGCATTGGGAGATGACAGATATGTTCCATTTAAAATCAATAGAAATGACATATCACAATCTTGAAAAAGCGGTTAATAAAGATAAAGATGCGATGATTAATATGGGTGTTAGTCAATATATTGCTGGTATGGGATTTTCGAATGTAGGACTTGGAATTGTCCATTCGATGGCTCATCAATTAGGAGCAACTTATGATGTTGCACATGGAATTGCTTGTTCTTTATTCTTGCCTTATGTTTTAAAATGGAATGGAGAAGTTGTAAGTGATCGTTATCCAGCAATGGCACAAGCATTTGGTTTAGATGTAAAAGGAAAAACAGATGCAGAATGTGTAGACTTAGTTGTACAAGCTGTTCGTGATTTGGAAACAAAACTAGGAGTTCCACAACACTTAAAAGAATTAGGTGTTAAAAAAGAAGATTTTGAAGTTATGGCTGAAAAAGCATTCAAAGATCCATGTACAGGTGGAAATCCAAGAGAAGTAACAAAAGAGGACATTATAAGCTTATTTGAAGAAGCTTATGAGTAATAGAGGAGGTTTTTTGATGTTAAAAACAAAAGTAGGTTATAGTGAAAATGCGGATTCATTTGCATCCGGTGTAGAAACGGCACAAATGGCAAATGTGATTGAGAACCCACAAGTAGGATTACTTTTTACAAGTTGTGTTCAAGATCAAGCTAAAATTATGGAAGGTGTTAAAAGTGTACTAGGTGATGTACCAGTAGTTGGATGTACTTCATCTGCAGCTATTTGTACACAAGATGGATATCTAAATAAAGAAACTGGATATTCTGGTATGATGCTTTTTGGTGGTGATTTAGAAGTTGTAACTGCTGGAAGTATCCAAACAAGTGAAACACCTAGAGAAGTTGGACGTCGTGTTGCTAAAGAAGCTATTAGTAAAGTAAAAGGAACTGATGTAGAACCGGATTTCTTCTTTATGACTGCTTCACCAGCAAATGAAGAAGAGTACTTAGAAGGTATTCAAGATGTTATTGGTAGTGTGCCTGTCTTCGGAGGTTCTGCTGCTGATAATACGGTAGAAGGAAAATGGAGTATTTTAAATAATGGAGATGCCTTTGCAGATGGTGTTGCCATTGCTATTTTCTATACAAATGGAGAAATGAAAAACCTTTATACAGGAGCTTACCATGAAATAGAAAATGTAGGTGTTATTACCAAAATTCGTGATGAAAGAACATTAGTTGAAATTGATCATGAACCAGCACTTCAAAAATATGCAGAATGGACTGGAAAATCAGTAGAAACTTTAAAAGGTAATAATTTACTTACAGAAACTATTTGTGCACCACTTGGTGTTAAAGATCCAATTGGTAAAGTAACTGCAGTTCGTCATCCAATGTTTGGTAATGATGATTTATCAATGAATATTGGAGCTAACTTAGCAGTTAATACGGCTGTTATTCAACTTTCTAATACACCAGAAGGAATCTTAAAAGCAAACGAGGAAACGATTAATAACTTAAATCAATTAATGACTCATGAGGCAAATTCTTATTTCTTAGTTCATTGTGGTGGACGTCGTTTAGGACTTGCTTTATCTAAGATTGAAGATCAAATTTATCCAGAAGTTAAAAAAGTAATTCCTAATAAAGAATTCTTAATGGTATTTACTTTTGGTGAATATGGTATTGGTGACCATTCATCAAATACAGTAGGTGGATTATCATTATCTTATACTGGATTTGGAGGGGAAGAATAATTGGCAAAGAATCTAATTGGTGAAAATTGGGTAGATGCTTCCAATGGAAAAATTATTGAAATTTATAATCCAGCGACAAATGCATTAATTGATACTGTACCTGATACCACAAAAGAAGACTGTGATCAAGCAGTTCTTGCGGCTATCAAAGGACAAAAAGAATGGGAAAAGAAACCAATTCATGAACGTTCTAAAATTCTTATGAAATTTGTTTCTTTAGTGGAAGAACATAGTAAAGAATTAGCGAAATTATTAAGTGATGAAACAGGAAAACCAATCACAGAAGCGAAAGCTGAAATTGCCAATGTATTAATTGGTATTCCAGCATTCTGTGAAAAAGCAAAACATGAATATGGAAAGGTAATTCCAAGAGGGACAGAAGGTGGACAAGAACATACCATTCAATATACAGAACAATATCCATTAGGAGTTGTAGTGGCTGTTATTCCATTTAACTTCCCAAGTGATTTATTCTGTCAAAAAGTCCCACCTGCACTTCTTATGGGAAACAGTGTTATTTTAAAACCATCTGCGCATAATCCTCTTACATTAACAAAATATGTAGAGCTATTAATTGAAGCAGGTGTTCCAAAAGGAACTATTAATTTACTTAATGGTGCTGGTGGAGAAGCTGTTCAAGCACTTGCTGAAAATCCAGGTGTAGCTCTTGTTAGTTTAACAGGATCTACCATTGCTGGATCAGAAACAATGGCTAAATGTGCTAAAAATATTACACATGTAACTTTAGAGTTAGGTGGAAATGATGCTTTCATCTTACACAAAGATGGAGATGTAGATTTAGCAGTAAAAGAAATTGTTTGGGGTAGACTTTATAATACTGGTCAAGTTTGTTGTGCTTCTAAACGTTTCTTAGTTCATAAGGATGTAAAAGAAGAATTTAAACAAAAACTTATTGAGACATTTAAAGGTATTACGGTAAAGATGCCTAGTGATCCAACAGCGCAAATTGGATGTTTAATTAGTGAACAAGCTGCTATTAATGTTGAAAAACAAGTGAATGATACGGTAGCTAAAGGAGCTAAAATCATATTTGGTGGTAGACGTAATGGTGCGTTCTATGAACCAACGATTTTAGATGATGTTACCAAAGATATGGACGTTGCCAAAGACATGGAAATTTTTGGACCAGTTGTTCCAATTATTGAATATGAAGATTTAGATGAAGCGATTGCTATCGCAAATCAATCTAGTTATGGATTATGCGGATGTATCTTCTCTAAAGATATGAAAACATGTCAATATGTTGCCGATAAATTAGAATGTGGTGGAGCTGTTATTAATGGTGCTTCCTTCTTCCGTGCATTTGAAATGCCATTTGGTGGATGGAAACATTCTGGAATTGGTAATGAAGGGGTTATGACAACCTTAGAAGAAATGTCTAGAACAAAAACTTTTGTTTTAAAAAATATCCTATAAATAAAGAAAGTGTTAGATTTCGGTCTAACATTTTTTGTGGAATAATTTCAAAATACAACATAAATTATCTATATGAAATATGTTTTTCTAGAAAGATTAAGTTGTTAGACTCTTAATGATTTTACATCATTTCTTCTTTATTGTATAATTTAATTAGGTGATATTATGAGAAAATTAGTTATATTAAGAGG
>CALVJM010000059.1 GCA_944332155.1 uncultured Bacilli bacterium | reverse complement strand
GAAGAAAAAGAGACATCATTTTGATGCCTCGTGCGGAAGGTAAAAATTACCATTTACACAACTTTTTCGAAAGTCTCTTGATGGTA
The DNA here is from genome assembly GCA_944332155.1 of uncultured Bacilli bacterium. Classification (GTDB taxonomy): domain Bacteria; phylum Bacillota_I; class Bacilli_A; order RF39; family UBA660; genus Pelethosoma. Next base: position 7,022 of record CALVJM010000059.1, on the reverse strand, counting down.
GAATTTAGTTCTTTGAAAATTTGTATATTTATGTTATCATTTAGGTAATTAAAAAGATAAGCTATCAAGCTTACCTTATTCGTGGAAATTTTTCATTTACACAGATTCCTGTACACACTCAAAAGATATCAAAAGTTGAACCTTGATATCTTTTTCTATTTATTAAACATAGTTTTAATTATTTTTTTAATCCCTTTTTCTTGTTTAAAATAAGTTGGTAAAGTTACACCTTCTGGTAATTCTATTTTTATCTTTCCTTGTTTAAACCATAAAACATCTCTTAATGAATACATTTTAAAATCAAGTAATTTATATTGAGATACCATATTCATATTTTCTTTTATTTCTTCTTGTGTCATAGAATTCAACTTATGGGCAACACGATTTCTTTCTTCAGCAATACTTCGACCTAATGTAATCATTTCTTCCTCTGATAAATCTTTAACTTTGTTAAAATCTATCATCCAATCGATACCCTTAATAAATTCAATTTCTTCAGGTGCATCAAACTTAACAAATTCATATCTATTACTATCATCAATAATAACTACACCACTACCAAAAACTTTCATAAATATAGAGGTTGGGATTGCTAGATCAAGTTGATTCAAGTAGACCATATCATTTTTTTGAACATATATAGCATTATCCGTAATTATTTTCATATGTTAATTCCTCCTTTAATTAAGTCATATAATACCATAATTTTAGACAAGTTTCAATAGTATTTGTAATGATATCTAGTAGTTGTTGTATGTCTTCATGAGGAGTACTATAGAGACTTACTCTAACAAAAAACTTTAAATAAATATAAGATTAATTTCAATTAGTTTTTTATATGCTTTGAAAGAAGTTAATTTAACTCTTTTTGAGCACATTTTTTAGTCATTTATTACATCCTCTTTACTTTTTTTAACGGTTGTTCTTTTGTGCTTTCTAATTCTTTTTTCGGACTATAGCTAATTACGAATTTAGTTGAGGTGTTATCTCCATAAAGGGAAGGGGTATATCTATCTACTGTAGTATCTATTTCATATTTAATGTTATATTTATCAAATTCTTCTAATAATTTTGCTAAATTTAAATAAAGATAACCATATTTATAAATTGTTTCTGTTTGAGCAAATCCAACAAAAAATTCTCTTTCCTCGGTACCTTTAACATATCTATACACCGCAACTATTCTTTTCTTATTATTTATTATAAAATCAGTAGTATTTCCCATATCATTTGGCAAATCATTAAAACCGCCACAGAAGATTAAGCTAAAATTTAAATGACTTTTTGCCTCTTCATTCTTATAATTAGCATCTGAAATTAAATTGACAATTTCTTTTTCTGCAAATTTCGAAGTATTATCATCCATACTTTCATATAATTCTAATGTTTTATAATCTTTAACTAATGTTGCCCCACCTCGAATCATTCTTGGTGAAATAAGTAAATAGTTTTTTTCTTTGTTTTCTTCTATAAATTTAGTTTTTTCTTCTAAAGTCATATTTAAACCTCCAAAACCTAAAAATATTATATCATTAATTTAGAATATATTTGAATAAAATGTTGAAATTATATTGAATGTGATTAATTTGGTGATAAATTAACAATAATGATTAATTTTCACATCAAACTTTTCGGTAAAAACTGTAGAGATAATTTTCTTAATTAATAGATGACAATACTATTGAAATTATTTAAAATAATTAAAAGTGATGATTTTGAAAGATAAATATGCTAAAATAATAGGTAGTTAAGGGAGGATTTGAAATGGCTAATACAACTTTAAGTTCATCATATGATGAGTATTTATCACATTCTTATCAAGAAAAAATTAATCTATCTAAAAAGATTGTACTGTTTTGAAACATGAATTAGAAAATTACTCTACTTTTGATTCTAAATTGATAGGAAGTATCATTGAAAAATTAGTTACTTTAGTTGAAGGAAAAGAATATGTTTACCAAGAAGCAATTCATAAGACTTATGAACTTGAATCAACTATTTTAGGTGGTCAGGTAGATAAAGTTGAAAAGAAAACTTTAATGATTGTAGAAGATAGTCAAAAACGAAGATATTATAATGATTATCATGAACAAGCTAATGAAGTGAATCGATTAGTACAAAATGGACAAGCATTTATATTATCAGAACACAAACTTTGGTTCTCTTCATGGGTTACTTTTTATACTACGTATGAAGGAAATTTAAAATGTTTGATCGATTTTGGTAAATTTCCATATGTTCAAGACTTTATTGACTCAGTAGTAGAGTATAGATTTAAGAATAATTTAAGCAAAGTATCTGAAAAAGATTTATTAAGCCTTATGAGTGAATTTGTTCTAAGTAAAAAAACATATATTGAAGAAAATTATAAAAAGGAAGATTTAGAAAACCAAGAACAAGCAATAAAACAACTGATTAAATAACATTAAAATATAATGTGAAAATCATGATGTGATATTTAAAAAAAATTAATAAGTTTAATATTAATGCGATTATTGTTGAAGTTGCATTACAGAAAAATGTTATAATCGAGTATTTAAGTAGAATAGATCAAAAAAATAGTAATCGCAGAAATGCGATTTTCTTTTGCTTAATTTGAAAAAAATATTTAGATAGTTAAATTTTTTATCCAAAAATATATTAAACTGAACATAGTATAATGTGATAAAATATTATTGGAGGTAATGGTATGGGAATTATTAATGGAAATGAAATACAAAGAACTAATTATAGTTTTCAGTTTGATTATAATATAGAAGATAAAGAATATTCTGTACAAATTGTTTATCCTAGTAAAGAAGATCATTATACAATTCCATATATTTTAGTTATCCCAAAACAAATGAAAGATTATTGTACACTAGCTGTTGAGGTAAATAATTTGGAAACAGAAGAACAAGATGAGTTATTAAATAATGGATTATTAACCGCATATCATTTGACTACTAAATTAAAAGAGTTTGATAATCCTGTATTAATTCCAATATTACCGAGTGCCAAGGATGGTAAACCTTACTATCAACAATTATCAAGAGAATGTTTTTCCGTTTCAAAGGATAACCCATTTTATAGAATAGACTTACAAGTTTTAAATATAATCAATGATGTTAAACAAAAAATTTCTAAAAGCACAGAAATAAATGAAAAAATATTTTTAAATGGATATTCTTCTTCTGGAGTATTTGCTCAACGTTTTGCTTTATTACATCCAGAAATTATAGATACTGCATGTATAGGAGGAGCAAGTGGAAGTATTCCTATACCAATTAAAGATCTTGAATATCCGCTTGGAATAGCTGATTATTTAGCTATAACAGGAAAAACATTTGATTTTGAAAGTTATAGCCAAATTAAATTTAGATATTATGTTGGTTCATTAGAGGATACGAGAAAAACACCTGAAAGATTTGATGAAAATGGCAAAGATGCCCCTTATCATGATATGAGTTATTTTGATAGAAGTGTTCCACCTATTGTGGGGATGAAACTAAGAAAAATGTTTGGAACAAAGATCATTGAAAGATCGAAAAAACAAATTTTCTTTATGAATGAGATGGGAATAAACATTGAACAAGAAATATTTGATGGCCGTACTCATAATAATTATAATGGTATTGGTGTTAATGAACTAGGTGATGAATTTATAACTAGAATTTACCAACAATCTCTTATTCAATACGATAAGAATCATTTAGGGCGGTAAAGAGTACAATATACTTATGTATGAAAATAATTGCATAATATGAATGCATAAAAATATATACGAAGTGTGGTGAAAATTTGAAACAAGAAGTATTAGATTTATATGATAATAATTTTAATAAATTAGATAAAACAATAGTTAGAAGGGTAGATAAAATACCTGAAGATGCGAATATAATGATGTTATACATCTTAATAAAAAATAATGATAAATATTTATTAGAGCAAGCAACCGAAAGAAATCATTTTAAATGGGCAATTCCGGGTGGTCATGTTTTAACAAATGAGGATGGAGAACAAGGTTTAAAAAGAGAATTACGTGAGGAACTGGGATTAGAGAATTTATGCATCGAATATATCGATACAATCAAATTTCCATATAACAACTATATTTTCAATATATATTTAACAAAAGATGAAGTAGATGTAAGTAAACTTGTTCTTCAACCAGACGAAGTATTACAAGTTAAATGGTATAGTAAAAATGAAATATTGGAACTAATTAAAGAGAAAAAAATAGCAAGAGGGTATGCTTTTATATTAGAAAAATATATGAGGTGAAAAAATGTCAAATTAATACTTTACTTTTCAAGAAACTATAAATCCTGAAAAGTATGCAACCGATACGATTGATAGTTATAAGTCATTAGTAAAGAGATATAAATAAAGCTTCACAAATTAGTTTGTGAAGCTTTTTCTTAATCGTTATTTAAAATAAAGATAATTAAAACCTAGTTTTTTATAAATAGTAGAGGCTCTTGGTAAAGATAATAATCGAGCAAATATTAAGTTATAAAGTTCATCAAATAGAAAAATCGCACATAATGTATAACTTAAAATTAAAAAGTGTTTCTTTTTCATTCTTTTTGCTAGGCAAAAACAAAGTGGAACAATAATATAAATTAATAAAAGACTTGATATTCCAAAAATCAATATACTTCTTAGACAAACATATCCATTAATATTACCAAAGCTTAATATCTCAGAAGTATAATCCCAACACTTTGTATTCATAATGTGTTCCATAAACCATCCACCAATATATTCCAATATTCCAGTAGAAATCATACTTACTAAGAAAACGTATAAAGGATTTTTTCTTTTTCTATATGTTAGAAAAAAGATCATGACAGCTCCTATCGCATAAATGTTTATCCAAGGTAGAAAGTTTCCTCCGCGATAATAAAAAGTAGTCATGCCACTATCGAAATAATAAAAGATAAATTCATATAGAAAACCAAATATTCCAGATATGACAATAATTAAACATATAATTCCCATCATGGTACTTTTATCAAATGAATAGTCTTCATTTAAATATTTTTTAAATTTTTCTTTCATACAGCATACTCCTCATCTATTCATATTTTAACAGAATTTTTATATATTTCAAACAAATAAAGTTTTTATAGAGATGTCATTAAGATAATTATTTTTTATAAATAGTTAATTTAGTTAAAAAGACAGTAGAAAGATTAAGGTTTGTGGTAAAATAAAAGAAATCATGAAAATATGATTAGGAAAGGAAAGATGATATGATTGATTTAAAAAAATATTCAACATTTCATTCACCAGGATATGTTATTGAAATTTATAATGATGGTATTGAAAAAGAAATTGTTTTTGGTAATCGAGAGATAAAACCCAAAATAAAAGCGTGTAATAAAGATACGTTATATGATATCGCATCATTAACCAAAGTATATACTGCTACTTTAGTTTATATTGCTTATGAAGAAGGTAAAATTAATATTAATGATAAAGTAGAATCTATTGATCCCAGATTTTCTCATTTGGGACAAGTTACCGTTCTTGATTTATTAAGTCATAATCAAGATATATGGACAGATGGTTATTTAGGAAATGCTAAGAGTAAAGAAGAATTTTATGATATCTTGTTTACCGCTTATGTAAAAACACCTTTTCCAACTTATGTAGATGCTCATTATATGATTCTTTCCACTCTGTTGGAAACAGTTTATCAAAAGACATATGATATCATTCTAAAAGAAAAAATTCTAGAACCATTAGGTTTAAAAAAGACCACAGTAAATCCAACTGGTGATAATATCGCATCTAATAATTATGAAACATTAAATGGGAAAATAGTGGAAGAAATCACACCAGGGTTGATTCATGATACTAAGGGAAGAATTGCTAAACGATTAGGTATTACAACGGGGCATGCTTCTATTTTTACGACAGGTAACGAATTATTGTTATTTTTAAAATCATTTTTGAATCATACGCTATTAAAATCAGAAACCATTGATTTAATGTTACAACACACAGATCGAAATCATGAAAATTATAAAATTCTAAAAGATATAGTTTCTGATGATGATATTAACATTATGTACGAGAAGGCTCTTGCGATAAATCCTGATTTGCAAGTTATGCGTACATATAATTATATGGGAACGCGTTATCGAAATGCGATTCATGTTCTAAATGATGTACCTGCAAAATGTAGTTCTCAAGCCATTGTGTTTAGTGGTTATACGGGACCTTTCTTTGTTATTGATTTTGAACAAAAAGTCATTGTAGTTATTATGTGTAATGTGATGCATAATACACTTTTAAGTAGAACCGAAAGAAAACACAATACAGAGTTAATCATGAATGAAATATGGAATGATTATATTTCAATTAAATAAGTGTTATGTCACAACGCAATGATATTAATGGTTATGAGGTGATTTAATGTCTAAATTATCTAATGTATTATTAATGTTACAATATTTAGAAAATGGTAAAAAATATAGTGTTAAAGAACTCGCCAGCAAACTAGAAGTGTCGGAACGAATGGTTCGAATATATAAAGAAGAGTTGGAACAAGCAGGTATCTATATTGATACAATTAAAGGTCCTTATGGAGGTTATGTATTAAACCAAAGTATACGTATTCCTGCACGAAAGTTTAAAAAAGAAGATTATGAATTTATGAAATCTTTAAAAGTATCGGACGAAGAAAAAGAAAAATTAGATCTTCTCGCAGATAAAGTTCGTGGTGTTTACTTTAATTCTAAAAACGAAAACGTAGAACTAAAAGATTCTTTAAAGCAATATTATAATGTTTTAAATAAAGCAATGAAAGAAAGACGAAAAGTTAAAATTGATTATTACTCATATACCCAAGATGTTAAAACAAGGGTTATTCACCCTTTAGAACTATTTCTATATACTACAGGATGGGTATGTGTAGCTTTTTGTGAATTAAGACAAGATTTAAGACATTTTGAGTTAAAAAGAATTAGTAAGATTGAATTATTAAATGAAAAGTTTTAAATAGACGAAATATTTCCTCTTTACATGAAATA
>CALVJM010000058.1 GCA_944332155.1 uncultured Bacilli bacterium | reverse complement strand
ACCAGTGCCACAAAGCCTTGAAATACCAGTAATTACGTAAATAACATAAATACTATAAATACTTGGATTTCTTGAACATGTGGTTCGGGAAAAAAGTATAAACAATGTTGTGGAAAATAACAATAAATTAATAATAAAGTGGAGGTGTGAATAAAATATTTGTTCACACCTTTTAAAATTACGAATATACTTAAGTATTTATTGTTAAATAAAGCTTAGAATAGTATAATATATTTAATAAATTACTTTTTAAATATATGATGAAAGGAACATGTACTATGAACAAAGAAGAACAAATGATTCGTTTTATGAACAATCGTACTCCAAGAATAATGCAAAATATAATTTTTAAACAATTTATAAATGATTTTTTACCAAATATCTTGGATTGTGAAATAGAAGCTATAGAGGAACAAAATAATACGATTATTTTTAAAGGAAAGGATCATAAAAATTTTACGCATAATCATAATATTCAATTAAAGAAGAATTCTTCAGGTCAGGAAATTATAGAATATAAAAGTATTTTGAATTCTATTATGAATAATGATAATATTTATACGTTAACAATAACTTTAGAAGAACTGGGAGATAATCAACTAATCTATTCTTATAAAGAACAATATGAGAATCAGAATATCAATTTTAGTCAATTAACTAGTACTAAAATAAAAGCAATTTCTTTAGATTCACAAGAAAAAATATTTGTAATAGGTAAAATGAAATTGCACCACAAAATAAAAGAACATGATCATACTTCTAAGCAATCATTAAAAATAAAATATAATTTTCTCAATGATAATTTAAATGATTATTCCGTTATTACCCAATTAGAGATTCCTAATCATAAGCCCATTGTTCATCAATTAACAAACAAAGAAATGCGAGCTCTTTCTATGAGTTTACAGATGCATGCACATGTTGCGGAACGTCGTAAAAGAAGTTCTTATGATGAATATTTAGAGAAACATCCTATATTTGATTTCGAGCCTATGTTTACAATACCGAATTTACGTGCGATTCATCATTATTTTACAAGAAATATAGATTTGGATGAATCTTATTTAAAAGAACAATTAAAAATTGATGATATTGATGCATGGAATCAAGCACAAATTTGGAATCAAATGTATAATCCTTCACAACATTATCAAAAAATAAAAACGTTAGAAAATAGAGATTGGGTTTATATCATGATTTAGTAATACCAAAAGAATGTTTTGTGATGAAAATTCTTTTTTCATGAATTAGATTGAAATAAATAATCTAATTCTATTTTTTGGATAGAAAGTTGTAAAAAAAAAATATTTAGTGTATAATGAAAACGTATTTAAAAACAAGACTATAGAGACCGAACTATATAGTTATAAGATGTTTTAAATTACACCACAAACACAGGGAGAAATTGTTATTGTTTATAAATATATGAGAATGACATTCAAATAAAAATTGGTGGAGGTAAAGAAAATGAATGAAACAAAGAAAATAATTATTATCTTAGTAGCTATTGTAGCTGCAATAGGTGTTGTTATAGGTATATCGGTTCAAAGTTCTAAAGCTGCAAAAGATAGCCTAAATAATATTTTAGAAAAAATTGATAATGATGAAACTAGTCTATTCTTCTTAGGAAGAGAAACTTGTAGTTATTGTGTAGAGTTTACACCAGTTATTGAACAATTAAGTGAAGATTATGATTTTGACTATGAGTATATAGATATTGATGAGTTATCTTCTGATGGATTAGCTACATTATTAGAAAAACTAGAAATTGATGCTTCTGGTTTCGGAACACCATATTTATCAATTACTAATAAAGGAAAAGTAGTAACTGGTAAGTCTGGATATTTAGATCGTGAAGCTTTATTTGACTTCTTACAAGAAAATGGTGTAATTGGTAAAGATGTTGAATATCAATCAGAATATCCAAATTTAACTATGATTGATTATGCTGCTTATGAGGATATTTTAAATAGTGGTGAGAAATCAATCGTAGTTCTAGGACAAACAGGATGTAGTTATTGTATTCAAACACAACCTATATTAGATGATTTAGTAGAAAAATACGGATTTACTATTAATTATTTAAATATTACCAATTTAACGGAAGATGAATCTTCTAGTTTAATGGAATCATTAGATTATCTAGCATCATTAGAGTCATTAGGTACACCACTTACTTTAGTTATTGAAGATCAAGAAGTGGTTGCTCACCAAGATGGATATGCAGAATCTAGTGTATTTGAAGAATTTTTCCGTGAACAAGGATTTATTAGTGAATAAAGGAGGGCTTTATGAAACGCTCTGTATATGATTTGATTAAAGAATTTAATCATAAATACCCAATGTCTGTCGGTTGGCGTTTAAAAAGACATTGTAAGGTAATTGAACAATTCTTAAATCCTGATGAAGAAGTATTATATGGCTTTTTCGCACAAAAAAATGATCATCCTTTAGATTTTATTACAACTTATGTTGTGATTCTAACTAATAAACGTATTTTGTTAGGAACTAAGCGTGTTGTATTTGGATATTTTTATACCGCAATTACTCCTGATATGTTTAATGATTTAAAAGTTCATTCAGGAATTATTTGGGGAAAGATTTATTTAGATACAGTTAATGAGTTTGTAACTTTATCAAAGATTCAAAAAGATGCATTGGATGAAATTGAGACAAAAGTTACAGAATATATGATGGAAGAAAAGAAAAAATATGGTAATTTACACAAATAAAACGGTTTATGCCGTTTTATTTTTATTGAAAAAAAGTTTATTATTTTATATAATGTTGATATACTAAGAGTGGGTGATAAGGTTGAAAAGATGGTTTAAATTATTATTAGTAATGTTTGTACTTTATTTTATCATTCAAGGTATTTTAAAAATATTTGGTAATGGTCATTATATGGAATACTCAGTTCCACTTAATGAAACAGATAGTGTTACTATAGAAGAAACTTACCTTTCAAATACAAAAGATGAAAAAGATAATTATTATTGGAAAATAAAGGTCAATGATAAAGAATATCATCTTCAAACCTATGTCAGTTTTGGCCATAGTGCAAAGGTAGTAAAAGAAGTACGATATTATAAAGGAACGTATGAATGTATTTATCCTGTTTTTAAGGGTAAAAAACAAGTTATGGATGTTCTTTGTTTTGATCAAGGAACTCTTAAAAATTATACCAATATTAAAGGGTTAGATGCCGGATTAGATGCGTTTGTAAGTAAACTTACAGAACAAAAATTGTATGTAGATCAATTTCAAGATCAAACAACAGATTATAAACAAGAAAATGAAATGAAAGTATATTCAGAAAATATAGTTGATGATCAATATATTGCAGTAAATAGTTATTTGGGCCTATATACGATTAATAATCGTAACTCAGGAACCATATATGAAATTAAGTTGTTTACAGATGATGTTTATGAAAGAAATTTAACAGCTTTAGCAGGAGTATATTATGTTAGCCCAAATTACAGTCAAGAGTATGATTTTAATAGTTTAGAAACAGTAAATATTACAAATAATAAGAAAGATGCTTTTTCATTTAATTTCTCTATTTCATATAATTCATATATTCAAGGAGTAGTAGACCAAGAGATTTATCTCATAGATAAAAGTAATAAAAAACAATATAAAATTAATCCTAAGAAAAAAACAGTAGTAGAAATTGGCAATGAAACAACGCCGACTCAATATTATAATCGAGGTACTTGGAGTGAATTAAGCATTTATGATGTTATTAACAGTGAACGATACTTTAATACTGATGTGTATCAAGTAGAGAATACAAATTATGCAAAGGTAGATAAGGTTGGAAATCAAAAATCTGGTTATATATATTATTATCAAATCGTTAATAATCAGTATGATGTTTACCGAGCAAATGTACAAAGTCCAACGCAATTAAAGTATATTTTTACAACGACGGATATCAATCATATTACTTATGTTGATGATTATGTATATTATTATAATGGTAATACCTTACATGTATATCAAGATCGAATTGGTAATCGTACTATTTATGTGAATCGTGAATATGAATTTAACAAAACATTAAATTATTATGTGTATAAAAAATAAGAGCGTGACCTTTCTTTATGAAACTCATATACTACTTTAGAGGGGTGAGTTTCATGTATAAAATATATACTGTAAAAAAAGGTGATACTTTAAATTCTATTGCCAAAGAGTTCCAAACGACGCCTGAAGAAATTAAACGTATTAATAGTTTTGAAATATTAGATACATTGTCTGCTAATGATAAGATTATAGTTCCCAATAATGCAACACAGTTATTTGAAATTTATAAAATTCAAAAAGGAGATACAATGTATGATATTGCCAAAAGAACAAATAGTAATTATGAAGATTTAATTCGTTTAAATGGAATGCGTGATGGAGAATTTATTTATCCTGACGAAGAAATATTAATACCAAAGCCTGGTACCATTTTCTTGATTACGAGAGAAGGGGATACAGTAAGTGAGGTAGTGGATCGTTTAGGAACTAATGAATTACAATTACGTTTACAAAACGACAGAATCTATCTAAGACCAGACCAACTATTGGCCATTAAAAGAGATTAAATACCGAAAATCTCTTTTTTTTTCGTTTGATTTATTATATAATTGTAAAAGAAAAGAGGTAAAGAATGAAGAAGGTTTTAATTATTCTCTGTTGTCTAATTTTATTTGTTGGTTGTACAAAAAAAGACACAGAACCATATACAGAAATATCATATGATGAGTTAGAAATAATGTTGAAGGAAAAACAAGACTTTGTTTTAGTCTTAGGATCAAGTCAATGTTCTCATTGTGCTAGTTATAAAATAACTATGGAAGATGTTGTTGCCAAATATCATGTTACAATTCATTATATTGATATTTATGAACTTAGTGATGAACAGTTATCAAAATTAAATAATAAATTTAGCTTTTCTGGAACTCCAACTACTATTTTTATTGAGGAAGGAGAAGAAAAAAATCCACAATTCAATCGTATTGATGGAGCCAAAGATTTCGAATATATTGTTTCTAAGTTAAAAGATAATGGATATATTAAAGAATAGAGGGATATTATGAATGATGCTAGCGTGAACAGAATGCCAATGTTTAGTGTAATTGAGAATTATGGTGAGGAACTAACTAAGAAAAAGTATGTCACCAATCCAGCTATTGCTCGTGAAGAAGAAATAAAACGTTTGATTATTGTTTTGCTTACGCCTGAAAAATCAGGTTTGTTAGTAGGAAAACCGGGAATAGGAAAAACTGCTATTGTAGAAGGATTAGCTTATTTAATTCAACATGATATGGTTCCTAATGCTCTAAAAGGATATCGTATTATAAAGTTTAATTCTACATCTTTAGTTGGACGAATGTTAGTCCAAGGTAAAGAAGAATTAATTATGAATTTATTAATTCAAGAATTAATAAATGTAACTAAAACGATTATTTTCATTGATGAGATTCACACCTTAATTGGAAATGAAGCAACAGGATCTATGGATTTAGCTAATATGTTAAAAGCGGGATTAGATCGTGGTGAAATTAAAGCTATTGGTGCGACTACGACGATTGAGTATAATACTTATGTAATACGAGATCGAGCTTTTTTGCGTCGTTTTGAAAAGATTGATGTTTTAGAACCCGATGAACCAACTACAGTGAAGATTTTAATGGGATCGCTACCAAAAATAGAAAAACAAACAGGAATAAAGTTTAAATATAACAATTATGTTACGGAAATGTTGATTACAGCTATTGTTAGTGCAACTTCTGAGTATAAACGTGTGTATGGATTATCTGCTATGTATCCCGATGTTGCATTTTCGGTATTGACACAAGCGTTTTCACATGCTTTATTTCAAAATAAAACAGTTGTTACAGTTGATGATGTATATAATGCAATTAAAACAAGTAAAAGAATTTATCCAGATAGTATTGTTAAAGAATTAACTAAATTTCGTCAAACATTCAAAGAATTGTGTGATGAAGAAGGAATTACCTTACCAGTTGTGACGATTAAAGAAGTACAAACGAAAGAAGAGTTGTAAAATTCTTCTTTTCTTTGACATATAATGACATTGAAAAGAGAGTAGAATTATGTTAAAATATTTTTAGAATGGGGATGATTATAGTGGAGAAAACACGAATAATTCCAAGAAAAAATTATGTGATTTTAATTGTTTTATCCTTAGTAACTTGTTTGATTTTAGCTTATTTTGTACGATGGTATCGTTTAAGAGAAGTAGAATTACAGCCAGATTCAGTTGTTACACAAGTTATTACCGAAATGAATGTTAACGAACTTGATAGTTATTTGTTAGAAAATCCTAATATTTTTGTGTACATCTCTAATCCACAAAACGAGGAAACACAATCATTTGAAAAAGAGTTTGAAAACTATTTAAAAGAAAAAGAAATGCAACATCGTATGATTTATATTGATATTTCAAATATGAGTGATAAAGAAATGCAAGCCTTCCAAAGTAAATGGTTGGATTCAGAGCAAATGATTGAACCTAATATTATAGTGATTGAAAATGGTCAAAAAAAGGAACAATTGTATCATGTTTCAACAACTATTACAATGGAAGATGTGCAAAATTTAATTGCACGTTATGAGGTGGGAGAATAATGAATCATATTGTATTATATCAACCAGAAATTCCTCAAAACACAGGTAATATTATGCGTACTTGTGCAGGTACAGGAACGAAATTGCACTTAATAAAACCTTTAGGTTTTTCTTTAGATGAAAAATATTTACGTCGTAGTGCGGTTAATTACTTTGAACATTGTGATTTTCAAGTGTATGAAAACTTTGAAGATTTTAAGAAAAAGAATAAAGGTACTTATTACTATCTAACTCGTTATGGAAAAAAACCACATAGTTCTTTTGATTATAGTCACCCTAAAGAAGACATTTATTTTATCTTTGGCAAAGAAAGTACAGGTATACCAAAAGAAATTTTAAGACAAGATTTAGATCATTGTCTACGAATTCCGACAAATGATAAAATTCGAGCCCTTAATTTATCTAATTGTGTAGCACTAGTGTTATATGAGGCACTACGTCAACAAGATTATAATGATTTATTACGTGAAGAACCTTTTAAGGGTGCTGATTATTTGTCAAATGACTAAAATTCTATTGTAATCTATATCGTTTGATGATAATATATTATTGAGATTAAAGAATAAGGAGGATTTTTATGGACTTTGTAATTAATAATTATATTATTTTTATTATCATTGGTGTTGTTTTATTAATGGCATTAATCGGTTATATTGCTGATAATACG
>CALVJM010000057.1 GCA_944332155.1 uncultured Bacilli bacterium | reverse complement strand
CTATTTCAAGTGGGGTTTGCTTTTTTTGTTATTTTAAGTTGTTAGGTTGCGGACAAAGTCTGCCGTATGTTATAATAGTCTTATATTTAAAGGTTAAGGTGAAATTATGAGTCAATTAAAAAATGATGCGATTTGTGCGATGGATGTGGATTTCGCACAATGGTATACAGATGTTTGTCGAAAAGCAGAACTTATGGATTATAGTAGTGTAAAAGGTTTTATCATTTATCGTCCATATGGTTATGCGATTTGGGAAAATTTTCAACAAGAATTAGATCGAAAATTTAAAGAGACAGGACACGAAAATGTATATATGCCGATGTTAATACCAACTTCTTTATTACAAAAAGAAGCGGATCATGTTGAAGGATTTGCCCCTGAATGTGCGGTAGTGACTAGAGGGGGATTAGATGAATTGGAAGAACCACTAGTGATTCGTCCAACAAGTGAAACCTTATTTTGTGAACACTATGCGAAAGTTGTTAACTCTTATCGTGACTTACCAAAAAAATATAACCAATGGTGTAGTGTCGTACGTTGGGAAAAAACAACTAGACCATTCTTACGTGGAAGTGAATTCTTGTGGCAAGAAGGTCATACTGTTCATGCGACAGAAGAAGAGGCAAGAAATGAAACTTTACAAATGTTAAATATCTATAAAGATACTTGTAAAGATTTACTCGCATTACCAATGGTTACAGGATTAAAAACAGAAAAAGAAAAATTTGCGGGAGCAGAAGAAACATATACAATTGAAGCATTAATGCATGATGGTAAAGCTCTTCAATCAGGAACCAGTCATTATTTTGGTCAAGGTTTTGCAAAAGCATTTGATATGAAATTTTTAAATAAAGAAAACCAGTTAGAATATGTATATCAAACATCTTGGGGAGTATCAACGAGATTAATTGGTGCGATTATTATGGTTCATGGTGATAATAATGGATTAGTATTACCACCAAGAGTGGCACCTATTCAAATTATGATAGTTCCTATCCGTCAACAACAAGAAGGCGTATTAGATTGTGCATACGCCCTAGAAAAAGAATTAAAACAAGCAGGACTTCGTGTTCGTGTTGACACTTCTGATAAATCACCAGGATGGAAATTTAGTGAAGCGGAAATGCGTGGAATTCCATTACGTATTGAATTAGGACCAAAAGACATTGAACAAAACCAATGTGTAATCGCTAAACGTAATGACGGAACAAAACAAACAATTGCTTTAGATGACCAATTAGTAACTACTATTAAAAATTTATTAAATCAAATACATGATGAGATGTATGCAAAGGCACAAAAACATTTACAAGAACACACTACACGTGTTCAAACAAAAGATGAGTTTGTAGACGTTTTAGAAAATAAAACAGGATTTGTGCAAGCACCATGGTGTGGAGATACTGCATGTGAATTAAAAATTAAAGAAGAAACAACTGCCACAAGTCGTTGTATTACAAATGAAGAAGTACATAACGAAACTTGTATTTGCTGCGGTAAACCTGCTAAGCATATAGTGAACTTTGCAAAAAGTTATTAGCAAACCACAAGTTTATATGCATGGGGGGGGGTATATGAGATTGACAATCATATACTCTTTTTTGTATACTGAATAAGTAAGATAAAAAATATCTTAGCTATATTATACGAGGAGGTATAAAATGAGGACAAGACAAAAACAAAGAATCATGATAGGAGTATTATGTTCGGTAATTCTTGGACTAGCTGTATGTTATGCTGTATTAAATCAACAATTAAATGTTAATGGAACAGGTAGTATTACATCTGATTTTAGTATTGTATTTACCAATATTGAAGAGATTAACCAAGGTCAAGCAAGTGGAAATATCAATGATTTTGAGAATGGTATTCTAGGTATACATGGAAAGACAACGCATGATATTACAACACTTCAAGCAGATGTTACAAATGACCATCAAATAGATTTAAATGTTGATATGAAAAAACCAGGTGCGACCGGAATATACGAAATAACAGTAGAAAATACTGGTAAGTTAGATGGATATATTAGTGATATTACAGGATTAGATGAAGCTAATGCTTCAGAACCAACCGATATTCAATTTACATTGTATAACTTCAAAGAAAACCAAAAAATAAGAGTAGGAGAAGAAAAGAAGTTTATACTTGTTGTATCATGGAGTGAAGATGCGACAACAATACCACAAACAAATAAGAGCTTAACCTTAGATTTAACAGTAACGCAATATTCAGAACAAGAACAAGATCGACCAGACATACCAGAACCTAGTGGTAAAACAGAATATGCTGTAGGGGATGAAGTATACTTTGATCCAGTTAAAGGTCAAAGATGTTATAGTGATGAAGCATGGACACTAGATGATAAGAGTAGAACTTGTTATAAATGGAATGTCATAAAGACAAATGATGCAAGTAATGATTCTGTCGAATTATTATTAGACCATGATCTTCCAGGTGCTACCGCATGGGTAAGCTTAGAAGACTATAAAGCAGCAGGCGGAACTGCCGAAGAATACGGAACATTGGGTAATAATAAATATGGCCCAATTACAGCTTTAAAACACTTAAAGAATGCGACAGATAGTTGGAATGGAGTCGTAACATTAACAAGTGCTGATAATGTCATTAAACAAAATGCAAGTGGAAGTACATATACGATTGATTATAACGGATATAAAGCAAGACTAATTAGTGGACAAGAGATTGCTGATATTGCTGGAGCTAATGAATGGACACAAGAAGATGGAAAATTTATAGAAGGGTTACCAACATGGGTTTATGGTAAAATGGCAGTGAATGAAGATAAGGAAATCTCTGATGTTTATGAACATGCTATATATTGGACTGATTCAGCGGATGTTAGCTCTCCATATTTTGCGTGGGGTGTACGCTATGATGGCTTGTACTATGGCGTCGTGAATCAAGCGTTATCCAATGGAGTTCGTCCCATTGTAAAAATCATAAAGTCTAATTTATAAGATGATATAAAAAGTCAGTAAAAAGTGAAAAGATATTCACTTTTTATTGTGACATGATATAATAAATAGGGTGAGTGTATGAAAACAATTTATAAAACAAATAGGAGTGGAGGATTTGAACGTTTAGAACAGTTTGAAACTAACAGTTGGATTCATTTAACAAGTCCGACAGAAACTGAGATTGATGATATTAGTACAACTTTTAAAATCCAAAAAAGATTATTAATGAAATTGTTGGATAAGTCAGAATTGCCACGAATTGAGGTTTCTCATAATAATGTGTTAGTTGTTATTGATTTGCCATATACGGTAGAATATGCGAAAAAAAAGAAATATCGTGTAATGCCTTTAGGAATTATTTTAATGAAAAATGGAATGATTACGATTGCAAATCAGGAGCACCCTTTAATTCTAGATATTAAACAAAATCATCCTATTGACTTAGATTTAGAAAATAAAAAAAGTTTTCTTTTATTCTTGATGGGTAAAAGTGTAGAATATTATTTAAAATATTTAAATGAGATTCAAGAAGATATTCGTGCAAAAGAAGCTATTCTTGTAAAGGCAACAAATAATAAAGAATTGTTTCACATGTTAACACTAGAAAAAAGTTTAGTTTATTTCATCACGTCTTTAAAGGGAAATCAAGTAGTGTTGGAAAAATTAGAAACGTTACCAATTATGTCTTTAGAGGAAAAAGAATTAGAATTATTAAAAGATGTTAAAATTGAAACGAATCAAGCTATTGAAATGACCAATATTTATCGTGAAATCTTAGATAGTACGATGGATACTTATGGTACGGTTATTTCTAATAACTTAAATGACGTTATGAAGTTCTTAACTTCTATTACGCTTGTTATCTCTATACCAACAATGATTGCGTCATTTATGGGAATGAATGTACCTCTTGGAGATGTTGGTGTAAATCCTTTATCCTTTTTATTCTTAGTTCTTATTTCTATTATCGTTTCAGTTGTCATTATTATTATCTTACATAGAAAGAATTTGTTATAATGACGATGTCTTTTTTGGATGTAAAAGAAGAAGATTATATTTATCAGAAGCATTTTGTTGACGAAATAGTAAATGTTGCTTTTGAAAAACAAACATTTAAACAATGTTCTTTTGAAAATATTAATTGGGAATCTAGTATTTACCGAGTTGATTTTGACGATTGTACATTTAAAAACTGTGATTTATCAAACCTTGATTTTAGTAATGTCAGTATTACACATTGTTCTTTTGAAAATTGTAAGATGATTGGTTCTAATTTTAGTTTAAGTGTATTAAAACATGTACGATTTATAGAATGTATCTTAAAGTACAGTAACTTTTCATTTTCGCGACTAGAGGATACATTAATCTCACAATCATTAATGTTTGGGAGTAGTTTTAATGAAACGAAATTTAAACATACTAAAATAATGGAAAGTAATTTAGAAGAATGTGAATTTTTACATACATTATTAAAAGGAATGGATTTTACAACAAATCAAATTAGTGGTATAAAAACAACAACAGAATCTTTAATTGGACTTGAAATCAATGAATTTCAGGCTTTAGAACTAGTAAAACTTTTAGGGGTAATTGTCAAATGACAGGTGCGTTATACCTGTTTTTTTGATATAATGAATGAGGTGATGACGATGATTTATTTAGATTACAGTGCGACTACACCTACGAATGAAGAAGTATTAAATACATTTGTAAAAACGTCTAGAGACTTTATAGGAAATCCCAATTCTTTACATTCGTTAGGGGTTCAAGCTAAAAAGTTAATGAATAAAGCTACGGAACAACTAGCTAATTTATTACATATCAAAGCCGAAGAACTTATATATACGAGTGGAGCAACAGAAGCTAATAATTTGGCGATTAAGGGAATTATAGGAAAATATCCCAATCGTGGTAAGCAAATAATTACCACACCACTTGAACATTCTTCTGTTTTAGAACCATTGAACAAATTAGAAAAAAATGGATATCATATTCGTTATGTAAAATTAAATGAAGATGGTACAGTAAATATGGAACATTTAAAACAATTGTTAGATGAAGAAGATACAATATTAGTTTCCATTGCCATGGTAAGTAGTGAATTAGGAATAGTACAACCTATAAATAAAATTGGTGAACTCATTAAGAAATATCCAAAGTGTTTTTTTCATTCTGATATTACACAGGCTTTGGGTAAAATACCTGTATCTTTAGAATGTGTAGATCTAGCTAGTTTTTCAGCTCATAAGTTTTATGGAATTAAAGGTATTGGTGGCTTAGTAAAAAAAGATAAAGTAGAATTAGAACCTTTATTTGATGGTGGTCACAGCACAACTATTTATCGAAGTGGAACACCGGCTTTAGCCCTTATTGTGTCGCTTGCTAAAGCTTTACGTTTAGCACTTGAAACAATGAATCTAACATATGTAAAGCAATTAAATCAAGAGATTCAAACCACAGTTCAAAAAATACCACAAGTATTTATCAATAGTACTTCTAAAAGTATTCCCCACATCTTAAATATAAGTGTTTATGGAGTGAAACCAGAAACTTTACTACATGCTTTAGAAGGACATCAAATATATATATCTACAATGACTGCTTGTTCTAGTGATAAAGCAGAATCTTTAGCTGTAAAAACAGTAACACATAATAAAGAGAATGCCACAAGTAGTATTCGTATTAGTTTGTCTGTTTATACAACTAAAAAAGAAGTCGAAGAATTTCTATCTACTTTTCAATCACTAGTAGAAAAATTGAGGTTAAATGGATGAAAAAAATTATTTTTTCAATTCTTTGTATAATCTTTTCTATTGATATGGTACAGGCCAAAGATGTTACAGAAGTTTATGTTTTTTACGGAGAAGGTTGTCCTCACTGTCAAGAAGAAAAACGTTTTCTATTTAAAATAGAAGATAAATATGAGAATGTTAACTTTAATTATATAGAAGTATGGAATAATCAAAAACACAATGAATGGTTACAAAACGTAAAAAAATCTTACCACATAGATAGTCAAGGTGTACCTGTCACAATTATTGGTCCATATTATGCATTAGGTTATACAGATGATATGGAAGCAATGTTTGAACGTATTATAAAACAATGTCAGAAAGAAAAATGTATAGACTATGTGGATGATATACGAGAAAAGGGAATACAAGAGATATCGCAAGTTCAGTCGTTAAAAGTGACTAAAGAAGACCGTTTACAAAATTCAATCAATGCTTCTTTTCTTGATTCTAACAATTTAATTTTCATAGGAGTAGTATTATTTTCTATTCTACTTGTTATTAGTATATCTATTATTAGAAAAACCAAAAAGTTCATAAAAAAACATTGACTATTCAAACAAAAAAAACTATAATAAGTCCTCAAATGGAGGTCTTGATTATGGAAGAAATGAAATTAAAAGAATTTGCTACTTTAGTATTTAATGCTAGAAAAAAATTTGATTATGTTTCTTTAATGAAGGCTCGTGATTATCATGAAAAAATGGTGATTACACAAAAAATGTATCCAGTGTATATTAAATTATATCGAGAACTAAATTATTTGATCAAGCAATATAATTTAGAATTTCAAAAAAGTATTTTCAGTTGATTTGATATATAATAGTGTTTGTAACCACCCATACATGTGGAAGGGTATATGAGATTAACAATCATATACTCTTTTTTTGATAGTCCTCATGTTTTAAAATAAATGTTCGTAAAACCACTTTTTCTTTCTTTTCGACAAAAAACATTTGTATTTACATATAATTAATGGTATAATGAATATGCTTTCTAAAAACACATGTAATGGATTTAAATGCCTAGTGCCAAGTTGGTGGTGTTTAAAGTTGAAGTTACAGAGGAAATAACAAAAGGAGGAAGATAAATATGGCAGTAGTGTCAATGAGTTATTTATTAGAGGCAGGGGTTCATTTCGGACATCAAACAAAACGTTGGAACCCAAAAATGAAAGAATATATCTACACAGCAAAAGATGGTATTTATATTCTAGATTTAGTAAAAACAACTGAGAAGTTGGAAGAAGCTTATCAAGCTTTAAAAGGAATTGTAGCTAATGGCGGAAAAGTTTTATTTGTGGGAACAAGAAAACAAGCTCAAGATGCAATTCGTGATGAAGCAAATCGTTCTAATTCATTTTACGTAACAGAACGTTGGTTAGGAGGAACTTTAACTAATTTCCGTACTATTCGTAAAAGAATTAAAAGATTAGAACAAATTGAAAAAATGGAACAAGATGGTACATTTGAATTACTTCCTAAGAAAGAAGTTATTAAGTTAAAGAAAGAATACGATAAATTAAATAGTTTATTATGTGGTATTCGTGAAATGTACAAATTACCAGATGCTTTATACATTGTAGATCCTTCAAAAGAAGAAATCGCAATTCGTGAAGCTCGTAAATTAGGAATTCCAGTATTTGGTATTGTAGATACAAACTGTGATCCAGATATGGTAGATTATGTAATTCCTGGAAATGA
>CALVJM010000056.1 GCA_944332155.1 uncultured Bacilli bacterium | reverse complement strand
TTAGGAATTCCAGTATTTGGTATTGTAGATACAAACTGTGATCCAGATATGGTAGATTATGTAATTCCTGGAAATGATGATGCAATTCGCGCTGTTAAATTAATTACCGGTGTACTTGCTAATGCGATTGTTGAAGCTAATGGTGGAGAATTAGTTGATTACATTACAGAAGATGAATCTAAAAAAGGTACAAAAGCTGAAGATATTATGAAAAAAGCTGTAGATTCTGTAAAACGTAAAGAAGATCGCCGTGGTGGAAGATTTAATCGTAATAATGACCGCCGTGGATTCCGTAAACCATTTGGTAAAAATAACAAAAACGAAAATAAAGAAAGCAAAAACACAAAACCAGCAAATACTGAATCAAAAGAAGAAGTTAAAGAAACTCCAAAAGAAGTAAAAGAAACAAAAGCGAAAGAAAAAACAACTGAAAAAGTAGATTTATCTACATTAAAGGTTGCTGAATTGCGTGAAATGGCAAAAGAAAAAGCAATCAAAGGATATTCAACAATGAAAAAATCAGAATTATTAGAAGCTTTAAAATAGTACTTGAGGAGGAGATATATATGATTACTGCTAGTTTAGTAAAAGAATTAAGAGAAAAAACTGGAGCAGGAATGCTTGATTGTAAAAAAGCTTTAGAAGCAAATAACGGTGATATTAATGCAGCTGTTGATTGGTTAAGAGAAAAAGGAATTTCCAAAGCTGCTAAAAAAGCAGATCGTATTGCTGCAGAAGGATTAGCTGCTATTTTAATTGAAGGAAATACAGCTGCTATTGTAGAAGTAAATTCTGAAACAGATTTTGTAGCTAAAAACGATGAGTTTAAGGATTTAGTACAAGTGTTATTAAAAACAATTGTAGCTAATGATCCAAAAACAGTAGAAGAAGTTCTTGCTTTACCATATGAAGGAGCTACTATCAATGATTATTTAATTGCTAAGACAGCTAAAATTGGTGAAAAACTAAGTTTTAGACGTTTTATGAGAGTAACTAAATCTGATAGTGAGAATTTTGGTGAGTACATTCATATGGGTGGAAAAATTGCTGTATTGACTGTTGTTGATGGAGCATCTAGTGAAGTAGCTAAAGATGTATCTATGCATGCAGCAGCTATGCGTCCAAAATATGTAACACGTGAGGAAGTACCATCAGAAGTTGTAGAACATGAAAAAACAGTTTTAAAAGAACAAGCAATGGCTGAAGGAAAACCAGCTGAAATTGCTGAAAAAATGGTAAATGGACGTGTAAACAAATTCTTTAAAGAAATTTGTTTATTAGAACAACCATTTGTTAAAGATGGTGATGTTACTGTTGAAACTTATGTTAAAAATAATGGTGGAACCATTAAATCTGTAACACGTTTTGAAGTTGGAGAAGGAATTGAAAAACGTGAAGAAAATTTTGCTGAAGAAGTTATGAAGCAACAACAAGCTAGTAAATAAGAAGTATCCTAAGATGCTTCTTTTTCATTTTAGAGAGGGAGATAGAATATGGATAAAAACCAATTATCTTTTAATAATGTTTTTTTAGGATGTCTTAATGAAAATAATCAATTTAAAGAAGTTGTTATATGTACCATTTGTGATGAAGGAATGATGGATATAAAAACAAAGAAGAAATATTTTGGTAAAGATTTATCAAGAATAGGATACGAAGTAAATAAGGGTGTTATTTCATATCCTCATTTTCAATTAACAAATTTAGTAAGTGTATCTTTATTGAAAAAGTGGTTTGGGAAAAATAAAATTCAGGGAAACTATGTAGATTCTTTGGATTCAGCTTTGGTATTATATAATCAAATGTTTTGTGAATTACAAGGAAAACAAATAATAAAAAAATGATGCTGGCCATCATTTTTTTTCTACATAAACTTCATTTCTAATCTTGATATTTATATTTTGTATCTTTAGACGTTTTTGAACATCAGAAAATGATTCATGATTCATTTGAACAATATAGGTAATATCTTTATTGTATTCTTTTTTTATAATCTTTTGATGTTGAAGAATATAGTCAATTTGTTTTACTTCGCTATAAGGGAATGTTATACTTATTTCTATTCCTGGAGTATATTCTGTAATAGTTGCATTTTCCAAAGCTTTACTAACACTATTGCTATAGGCACGCACTAAGCCACCCGCACCTAGTTTAATTCCGCCAAAGTAACGAATAGTAATAGCTAAAATATGGTCTAGATGATTTCCTTGTAATACATTTAACATTGGCATACCTGCAGTTTTACTTGGTTCACCATCATCAGAACAATATGCGATATTATCTATAATATACGCGTAACAGTAGTGTGTCGCATTTCGATATTCGTTTTTACTAGATTGTAATAACGCAAGAACCTCGTCTTTGGATTGGATAGAATATAATAAGGTAATAAATCGTGATTTTTGTATAATTATTTCGTTTCTAATTGCTTTTTTAATCGTTCTCACATTTCTCACCATCAATATTATATCTTAAATGCATAAAAAATAAAATGAATTGTGATATAATATAGTATAAATAGTGGAGGCGGGTGAAAAAATGAATCCAGATGTAAAAGAATATATTAAACAAAAATTATCACTTGTTCCTAATTCCCCAGGTTGTTATTTAATGAAAAACAAAGATGGCGTGATTATTTATGTTGGTAAAGCTAAAAAACTAAAAAATCGTGTAAGTTCTTATTTTCGTGGGAAGCATACTGGTAAAACAGCAAAATTAGTCAGTGAAATTGCTGATTTTGAATATATTGTAGTTGGAAGTGAGACAGAGTCTTTAGTTTTAGAGTTAAATCTTATTAAAGAAAATAATCCTAAATATAATATTTTATTACGTGATGACAAAAGTTATCCTTATATAGAATTAACGAACGAATCAGTTCCACGATTGATGGTTGTTCGTAATATTAATCGTCGTAAAAAAAATCGTAATCATATGTATGGACCATATCCTAATGTCACAGCTGCTAGAAATGTTGTTAACTTATTAAATCGTATGTATCCATTGCGAAAATGTAATACTTATCCAGATCGCCCATGTCTTTATTACCACATCCACCAATGTTTAGGATATTGTAAATATCACATTGAACCTGAAGTTATTGAACAAATGAAACAAGATATCATTCGTTTCTTACATGGTGATCACACTTTAATTACGCAAAAAATAGAAGGGGAGATGTATGCTGAAAGTGAAGCTTTCCATTTTGAGAAAGCTAAAGAGTTAAAAGATTTATTGGATTATATCAATATTACGTTAGTTCGTCAGAAAGTCGAAATCAAGGATCAAATTGATCGCGATGTATTTGGTTATTTTGTAGATAAAGGGTACTTATCTATTCAAGTTTTCTTTATTCGTGGTGGAAAAATAGTCGAGCGTCATTCTAAAATTGTTCCGCTAATTGATGAAATTGAGGAAGAAATGACGCGTTATGTAGCCAAGTTTTATGAGAAAAATGTATTGTTACCAAAAGAAATTTTATTACCACAAAATTTAGATGCGCCTTTATTAGAGAACTATTTACAAGTTCATGTTCGCATTCCTGAACGAGGAGAGAAGAAGAAAATTGTCGATATGGCATGTGAAAATGCCAAAGTAGCTTTAGATGAAAAATTCGAACTTATTCAACGAGATGAAGAACGTACATCTGGTGCGAATGAAGAATTGCGCCAAGTTTTACATTTGGATAAATTAGATCGTATTGAACTTTTCGACAATTCCAATTTATTTGGAACCTTTAATGTATCGGGAATGGTTGTCTTTAAAGATGGACTTCCATCTAAAAATGATTATCGTAAATTTAAGATTTCATTGGATCAAAATGATGATTATGGAACGATGAAAGAAGCAATGTATCGCCGTTATTTTCGTGTTTTAAAAGATAATTTAGAAGCTCCGGATTTAATTATTGTCGATGGAGGAATAGGTCAGATGCACGTAGCTCGTGAGGTGATTGAATCTTTAGGTATGAATATACCAGTTGTAGGTTTAAAGAAGGATGATCATCATGCGACAAGTAAACTATTAGCTTTTGAACCAATACAGGAGATTGATATTGATCGTCGTAGTAATTTATTTTATTATTTGGAAAGAATGCAAGATGAGGTTCACAATTTTACTATTAATTACCACAAACAAATTCGTTCCAAAGGATCATTAGAAAGTGTTTTAGATCATGTCGAAGGAATTGGTGCAAAGAGAAAAAAAGATTTATTGAAAAAATACAAAACTATTACTAAGTTAAAACAATTAAGTAAAGAAGAATTAGAAGAACTTCTACCTAAACAAGTAGCTTCTAATTTATATGATTTTTTACAAGCCTATCATTAAAA
This sequence comes from uncultured Bacilli bacterium, assembly GCA_944332155.1. Lineage (GTDB taxonomy): Bacteria > Bacillota_I > Bacilli_A > RF39 > UBA660 > Pelethosoma. Next base: position 3,402 of record CALVJM010000056.1, on the reverse strand, counting down.
AGAAGGGAGTGAACAAAATGGCAAAGATTCATGTTATGGATGAAATTTTAGCCAATAAGATTGCGGCTGGAGAAGTAGTAGAACGTTGTTCTTCGGTAGTTAAAGAGTTGGTGGAAAACAGTATTGATGCAGGGGCAACCGAAATTAAAATAGAATTACAAGAAGCTGGTACTAAAGAAATAAAAGTAACTGATAATGGAAGTGGTATGGGTGAAGAAGATGCGGTGTTGGCGTTTTCTCGTCATGCCACAAGCAAATTGTTAGATGAAGATGACTTATATCGCATTGATACTTTAGGGTTTCGTGGGGAAGCCTTGCCATCTATTGCCTCAGTTAGTAAAGTAACACTGGAAACATCAACCGGAGACGTGGGAACATTCCTCAGAATGGAAGGTGGACATGTCGTTGAAAAACATAGTGGGAATGCTCGTAAAGGAACAATTATGACCATCTCTGATTTGTTCTATAATACACCTGCTCGTTTAAAGCATATGAAAAGTCTATATACAGAACTAGCTAATATTACTGATTATGTAGATAAAATCGCTTTGTCTCATTCAGACATTAAATTTATTCTTGTGAATAATGATCATGTGTTACTAAATACAGATGGTTCTAATAATTTATTAAAGACATTAAAAGCTATTTATGGGCTAGAAGTTGCCAAAAGAATGGTGGCAGTGCATCAAGAAGATGATGATTACGTGGTGGAGGGATTTATCTCTTTACCAGAAGTTCATCGTTCAAGTCGTAGTCACATGATTACACTAGTAAATGGTCGTGTCGTTCGTAATATGGAATTAAATCGCATTATTAATGAAAGTTATCACTCTTTTAAGCCAGATAATCGTTATCCTATAGTTGTTTTAAATATTACAGTTGATCCAAGTTTAATTGATGTTAATATTCATCCTACTAAAATGGATATTAAATTTTCTAAATTTGAAGAACTAAAAACATTAATCAGTACGATGATTAAAGATATTCTTCATAAAAAGACTTTAATTCCTCATGTGGAAGTACCAGTTAAAGAAACAGTATCATCTTCTGATGACAAAACCTCATCGGATAATCAAACACCATCAAAACCTCAATATGTAGAACAACAATTATTTATCGAACGTACGGTTCAAGAAGATGAAAATCCTTATGCGAAAGTAGAAACACCATTATTTATAAATGAAGAATTAGTACCATCTACGCAAGAGGAAGTAGATTATATTACACCAGTCGTTAATGAAAAAAAAGAACGTTTACCAGAAATGTATCCTGTTGGTGTGGTACATGGAACTTATATTATTTGTCAGAATGATCAAGGAATGTATATGATTGATCAACATGCAGCTAAAGAACGTGTAAACTATGAGTATTATATGAAAAAGCTAGGTAATCCTAATCAAGCAAGTATTTCCTTATTATTTCCTATTACAATGGAATGTTCAAATAGTGAATTTATTATATTAAGAGAACACTTTGATGTATTACGTGACTTAGGGTTTACGATTGATGAGTTCGGTGTAAATTCCATTATTATTAAAGCTCATCCAGCATGGATACCAAAAGATTATGAAGAACAAGCTATTCGTAAAATTTTAGATGTCATTATTCATTGTGATAAGAACTTTAGTATTGAAAAATTCAATGAAAGAACGGCGACGATGCTTAGTTGTAAAATGGCTATCAAAGCAAACATGAAAATTTCGATGGAAGAAATAGAACAATTGATTGATGATTTAAGAAATTGTGATAATCCGTTTAATTGTCCTCATGGACGACCTACAGTAATTTATTATTCTAATTATGATTTAGAAAAGTTATTTAAGCGTAGTGGTTTTGAAAATAAAGTATAAAAGATAGAATAGAGGTGGCATATGAAAAAATATCAAGAAGTAAAAAAGTCTTTTAATGGTCAGAATCAACAAGTGACGCTATCGACTGTTAATGCGTATTTACAAAAAAAGACTGGTTATACTATTACTGCCATGGATATGGTTTTATATTGTGAACGTATGGCGACTGGAAAAATTGTTGATATAACTAAAGATTCTTTATTTGATAAATATTCAAGGAATAACTCTCCTAAGAAAACAAAGCGAGTGATTGCGAGAGCTAGTAAACTAATCATATTAGCTTGTAGAGGTGTTGATATTAAACTCGCACAAAACGCTTATATTACATATTCTTACCTGGATATCTATAATACATTCTTGAACCAATGTCAAGAACAACATCTACTAACTTATGTCAAACCTATTCATTTTGATAATTATCAAGAAGATGGTAATATCATTGCTTATTTAAAACAACAATATAACAAGTTTGTGACTCAGATGACAAATAAATATGAACATATTACTTATGATCAAATAAAATATTATACATTATATGAGTCTTTATTTACTGGTATGAAGTTATTACAAGACATAAATATGATGCGAACATCACTAAAAATAGAAATAATTTATAAAAATAAAACATATGAAATTATCAAAAATTATATAAGTCAGTGTAATCAAGAATTTCATCAAAGTAATTATGAGTCTTTAAATACTTTAAAGGGTTATCATTCAGTGATTCAGTTGTATGATTCTAATTTAAAAAAAATATTATGATGTAACTATAGACTATGGTTATAATCGTTATGTACTAGAACAAGTTCAAGCTTATTTAAAAAATCCTATTTCATTCGCACAATTTTGTACGGATATAAAAATGAAAGAAAACGAAATATTTAATAGTTTAAATGCATTACATCAAACAGAGATATCAATGAACTTAAGTCAAGTAATCGATAAGGAAAGAAATAAAAATAATCAAACAAAACAAGTAGCTTATGAAGAATTTGTTGACTTTATGAAAGAAAAATTTGATACAAAAATTTCTGCGAAAGATTTCACTTTGACTCATTACTATTCATTAACAAACATTCCTCTTTCAGAAATGATTGTCATGTTACGTGAACATCGAGAAGTAGAAATAGCTTCTTATATGAATCAAGTGTTCTTTTATAACCAACAAAAACTAAAAAAATGTAAACCAAAAAATTATCCGTTGATTTCTAGTGAAGACTTTAAAAACGTTAGAACACAAATGAACCAAGAAGGATATCCTGCATTAACAGGTATTTTTGAAGAAGCATATCGCTTCTATCGACGTGGTTTATTAGATAATTTTACGAAAAAATATTATATTAATGATTTAATAGAAGAAAAAGAATTAGTAAAAAAGAATGGTCTATCATGATAATGGTGAACCTTTTTTTTGATGTTTTTTATAATAATAAAGAAATAAAATTGTTTTTGAATAAAAAAGTCTAGAATTGGCATCAGTAAAATAGAATAAATTTTACTGAATTTAAAAGAAGTAAGAAAAAAAGAAGAAAAATTATATTTTTAAGATAAA
>CALVJM010000055.1 GCA_944332155.1 uncultured Bacilli bacterium | reverse complement strand
AAAGACAAAATGACTTGAATAACCTCTGGGTCATTTTTATATTATTTCAAAAACTGTCCGGTTATAAGATATTATTGAATAGTAATAAAACGTTTCTTTTTAAGAGACGTTTTTTATGACAAATTCTATAGGATAAATACATATACTGTTCTAGGTGAGTTTCATGAATTTAGTGAATAATTTTCGTTCTTATTTGTTAGATGAAGAATTTAAAATTACTATGATTGAAAATAGAGTTGATGTTGTAAATTATGATTCTATTGGGCACTTTGATTCTACAAAGGTAATGATTCGTTATAAAAATAAAGTCTTAAGTATTAAAGGAAAAAATTTGGTTGTATCAAGATTACTAAGTGATGAGGTGTTAGTGACAGGAGAAATTCAAACTATTGAATTTCATTAGATGAAAAGGAGGATTCTTCTTTGAAAAATCAATTTTTTAAAAATTTTATTAGTACTATAGAAATACGTGTCAAAGGGAAAAATATTGAACGTTTTTTACATCGTCTAGTTCGTGAACATATTGATTTGTTAGAAGTAAAACCCCTTCATTATAATGAAATTTGTCTTCGTATAAAAAAAAGTGATTTAAATCGAATTTATGAAATCAAAACGATTTATGAAATTGAAGAACAAAATATTTATGGTACTATACGTATTAAGAAAAGCTTATATCGCAATCGTATTCTAATTGGAAGTATAATTATTAGTTTAAGTGTGTTATATATATTAAGTCATATTATGTTTCAAATTGAGGTCGTTCATAATAATCGAGAGTTACGTGAAATGTTATTAAATGAGTTGAAAAATGTTGGAGTCGCTCCAAAACACTTTCGAAAAAGTTATGATGAATTACAACAGATTAAAAAAAATATTTTAGAAGAACATAAAGAAGAATTAGAATGGTTAGAAATTGAGGTTGTCGGGACAAAATATATTGTAAGAGTTGAAGAACGTAAAATAAATGACAAAGAAAAAGAAATACCTATAAGAAATATCGTATCAACTAAACATGCAACAATTAAAAAAATTGTAGCGCATCAGGGAGATGTAATAAAAGAATTGAATAGTTATGTAAAACCTGGGGATGTTATAATTAGTGGCGATATTAAGTTGAATGAAGAATCTAAACAAAAAACTGGTGCGGATGGGGAAGTGTATGGAGAAGTATGGTATCAAACACAAGTGGAATTACCATACGAATATCATGAATCACATATGACAGGCAAACGTAAAACAGTGTATAGTTTTAAATTTTTAAATCATCGCTTTGAATTGTTTAATTTTAATCCATTTAAACAAGTAGACAGAAAAGAAACTGTGATTTTTGGTCATCCTTTTTTACCAATATCTTTAGTAAAAGAAGAGCAAAAAGAAGTAATTAGAAAAGATGTAGTTTATACAGAAGAAGAGGCTTTAAATGAAGCTATAAAGATGGCAAGAAAAAAAATAGAGAATGGATTGGATAAAAAAGAGTATATAATTAGTCAAAAAAATTTGAAAGTTGACATGAGAAATAGTAAAATAGTAGTAGATGTGTTTTTCTCTGTATATGAGAATATTACTGGATATCGTGATATTCCTGAGGAAGAAGCGCCTACACAAGAGGAGTGAGTAATCGTGATTGGAACTACTATTATTAATATTTTTCAAAATGTATGGCCGATGGTATTTATTTTTACAACAATTATTATTTCTATGCGTGTAACTCAATTAATAAAGACGCATACTACTTTTTATTTATATAAAGATTTAATGGTACTTGGATTTATTGTTTATATTTTATGTTTATTCCATGTTGTAACTTTTCAAGATGTCAATTGGTCAACTTCGAATTTTATTCCTTTTCAAGAAATGTTTCGTTATGATTTTGGAACCGGACTGTTTATGAGAAATGTAATTGGAAATATGTTAATGTTTTTACCTTTTGGTTTTTTTGTTTCTTATTTCTTAGACTTAAATAAAGTACGAACTATTATGATTCTTTCATTAATTACTTCTACTTGTATTGAAACTACACAGTTAGTGATTGGACGAGTTTTTGATGTTGATGATATTATGTTAAATATTGTTGGTGGAATGATGGGATATTTTTTATATCGTGTTTTAGTAATTATCAAAGATCATTTACCTCCTGTGTTGAAAAAACCATTATTTTATAATATAATAATGGTAATTATGTTAATTCTAATTTTAACATATTTGTATATGATTGTTGAATCGGGGGTATAAGATGAATCAAATTGAAATCATTAATGAAACTAAAGAACAGATTCCTGAATTAGAAACTCTATTGGATTTATTAAATTTTGCAGCACAAAAACAACAAGTTGAAAATATTATTTTTAATGTTATTATTGTAGATAATAATTATATTCATCAGTTGAATAAAGAATATCGTGGAGTAGATCGACCAACGGATGTAATTAGTTTTGCTTTAGAAGATAATGGAAGTATGGAAACGGAATTTGGTCGAGTATTAGGAGATATTTATATTTCCATAGATAAAGCACGCGAACAAGCTAAAGAATATGGACATAGTTTAAAAAGAGAACTTTCTTTTTTAAGTATTCATGGTTTTCTTCATTTGCTTGGTTATGATCATATGAATCCAGAAGAAGAGAAAGAAATGTTTGAAATACAGGAGTTGATATTAAATGAATATGGCATCAAGAGAGAAAAATAAAAAATTTAGTGTAAAGCGTTTTCTAAATAGTTTTCGTTTTTCTTGGGATGGATTAAAGTATGTGTATAAATATGAACAGAGTATGACCATACACTTAGCTTGTACGATTTTTGTTATTATTTTAGGAATTTGGTTAAAAATAAGTGCGTTAGAATGGGTTATTTGTATTTTAGGACTCGGTATAATTATGGCAATAGAGTTATTAAATACTGCAGTAGAAGCTGTTGTAGATTTAGCTTCACCTGAAATACATCCTTTAGCTAAAATTGCCAAAGATACTGCTTCTGCTTCTGTAGGTGTTTTCTCATTTATAACAATTTTAGGTGATTGTTTCATTTTTATTCCCAAAATTATTTTATTGTTTTAAGGAGAGTTTATGGTTGATAAATTAAAAAAATTATTAGAAAATTCTTATAGTCCTTATTCCCATTTTAGAGTAGCTTGTATTGTTACGATGAAAGATGGAAATGAATTTTATGGTGTGAATGTAGAGAATGCTAGTTACGGGAGTGCAATTTGTGCAGAACGAAATGCCATTACTAGTGCCATTACAGCTGGTTATAAAGAAAATGATTTTGAAGCACTCTCAGTAATGGTAAGTGGTCATCAAATCAGTACGTGTTGTTTTATGTGTAGACAAGTTATTTCAGAATTCTTTGAAGAAGATAAAGTTATCACTTGTTATAATCTAAATGGAGACTTTAAAAAATTTACAGTGAAAGAATTATGCCCAGAACCATTTTCTAAAGGAGATTTACAGTGAAATCGGGTTTTGTTAGTGTAATAGGGAGACCTAATGTAGGTAAATCTACATTAATTAATTCTATAATTGGTAAAAAAATCGCCATCACTTCCGATAAACCACAAACAACACGAAATATTATACAGGGAATTTATACTACTAAAGATAATCAGATTGTTTTTGTAGACACTCCGGGAATTCATAAACCTAATCATAAATTGGGTCAATATCTAAATCGTCAAGCTTATGATAGTATTGGTGATGTAGATGTTATTTTATTGTTAGTTGATGCCAGTGAAAAACTAGGCCCAGGTGATAAATTTATTATAGAACGATTAAAAGAAGTTAAAAATCCCGTTCCTGTAATTTTAGTTTTAAATAAAATTGATCGATTGACTCATGAAGAAATTTTACATAAAATTATTGAATATAAAGATTTATATCCTTTTCAAGAAATTGTTCCTATTTCAGGACTTAAGAAAAAAAATACAGATGAATTATTAAAAACTATTGGTAATTACTTAACAGATGAAGTTATGTATTATGGTGAAAATGAAATTACAAATCGTTCTTTAGAATTTATGATGAGTGAAATCATACGTGAAAAAGTATTTCAATTAACCCATCAAGAAGTTCCTCATTCAGTGACTTGTGTTATTGATTTTGTAGAAGTAGGAAAAACAAGTATGACAATTCATGCTTCTATTATTGTTGATCGTGATTCTTTAAAAAGAATTATTATTGGTGCGAAAGGAAATATGATTAAACAAATTGGTATAAAAGCTAGAATAGATTTAGAAAATTTAGTAGAGAAAAAAGTATATTTAGATTTACAAGTTCGTACAATAAAAAAATGGCGTGATAAAGAAGAATATTTGTCAGAATTTGGCTTTCGTGATTTTGAATAAAAAAGCATAAGATGTATAGTATATAAATAGGTGATAATATGCGTGTACATCAGAAACAAATGTTATGGGATTTATTTCGAACAACTGGAAAAATTGAATATTATTTAAAATGGAAACACTATGAAGAAAAATGATTTTTAAAAAGAGAGATATTTGGATTTCTCTTTTTAATTGTTCACAAATAAATATAAAAGTGATATAATACATTTTAGAATAGGAAGTGGATACAAATGAACTCTAAGGCAAAAATTGCTACAATCGTTGCTATAATTATGGTAGTATTTTTAATTGGTATTACAGCAGTTAGATTTAATTGGGTTGGCATATTCAGTCAAAATAATAAGGAAACATCAGAAAGTAGTGAAAAAGAAAATTCTACAAAAAAGGAAGATGAAGGAATCACAACTGTTACAGATTTAAAATGTTCTTTAAAGAAAGATTCTACAGATTTAAAAGTAAATGATACTTATATGTTTCATTTCTTAGAGGGACGATTATTTGTTAGTGAGAATACGGTCACGGTAAGTTATACAAAAGATGCAACTAAGACATCATTTGATCAATATATTAAAAAGTATCAAGATACTGTAATAGGTCATAATGGTTTAACAACTATTCGCGTATCTGAAGAACTAAAAGATAAATCATATGCATTTACGGAAAATATTAGTTATGTTGATGATACACTCGCATCGGTAAATCCAACAATTCCATTCAATGCTAATATGGATTCTGTTATAATTCAAGAAATGTTGGAACAACAAGGATACACTTGTTCTGCGAATTAGTAAATCACAAACATTTATACAAAGAGTATATGATAATGACAATCATACACTCTTTTTGTATAGTGAATAAAGAAGATAAAAAATATCATAATAGGAGGCAGTAGTATACGTATCTGTCAAAAACAAAGAATTATAATGTTTTGTAATTATTGGAATAACTGTGGATTATACAGAACTGGTAGTATTATTTCTGTTTTTACTAATATTGAAGAAATTAACTAAATACCAGAAAGAGGCGATTTTAGAAGAATCTGGAACAACAACACATGATATTACAACACTTCAAGCTGATGTCACTAATGAATATCAAATAGACTAGCCATGGGTATGAGGAAATCAAGAACTATGGGAGTATATGCAATCACGGTATAAAAAAGAGTTAAACTTTAGATTTAACAGTAACTAAATATTATGAAACAAAACCATATTAACCAGACTACTAGAACCTAATGGTAAAACAGAGTATGCAATGGGAGATAAAATGTACTTTGATTTAGTCAAAAATCAAAGATTTTATAGTGCTGAAGCATGATTACTAGATGATAAGAGTGTAATTTGTTATAAACGATATGAAAATTCATATCGTTTTCATATAGCTTTTATAATCGTTATTTGATACAATAATAATGGTGATGAAGATGGTTTATACTTCGTTAGAAAATGCAAAAATTAAAGAATTACGTAAATTAAAACAAAGAAAATATCGTGAGAAACAAAAACAGTTTTTAATTGATGGCAAACATTTGGTGCAAGAAGCTTATAATGCTGGTTGTTTAGATGCGATTATTGTTTTAGAAGATATGAATTATGATTCTTTATTTCCAAATGTGGATGTTATGATAGTGACATCGGAGATTATGAAAGTATTAAGTGATGTGGAAACATCTCCTAATATTATGGGACTATGTCATAAACCAGAGTTATCCACAGAAAAAAACAAATTGCTGTTACTAGATGGTATTCAAGATCCGGGTAATTTAGGTACGATTATTCGAAGTGCGGTTGCCTTTCATATTGATACTGTTTATATTGGAAAAGGGTCAGTAGATGTATATAATCCTAAAGTAATTCGTTCTAGTCAAGGAATGATTTTTAAGATAAATTTACAAACTGTTGTTTTAGAGGATAAGATTGAAGAGTTAAAAAGAATGAACATTCCAATTATTGGTACTAAAGTAACTAATGGAAAAAGTTTAAAATCCTTTCCAAAATTAGATAAATTTGCTATAATAATGGGCAATGAAGGAAATGGTGTTCGTTCAGAAATATTAGAGCTTTGTGATGAATATTTATATATTGATATGAAAGAGAATTGTGAAAGCTTGAATGTGGCGGTTGCGACAAGTATTATTTTATATGAATTAGATAAGTAGGTGAGTCAGTTGAAGTACGTATATCTTGGAAAAATAGTAAATACACATGGTATTAAGGGAGAAGTTCGTATTTTAAGTGACTTTTTATATAAAGATGTTGTTTTTCAAAAACATCGAAAGTTTTATATTGGTAAGCATAAAATAGAAGAGAAAATGAATACATATCGTACTCATAAACAATATGATATGGTTACTTTTGAGGGTATTACGGATATTAATGAAGTGTTGAAGTATAAAGGTGAAGACATTTATATTAATCGTGCAGATATAGAAATTGACGGATATGTAAATGAGGATTTAATAGGTTTGGAAGTGCTTTCCGATCATTTGATTGGAACAGTGATTCAAGTTCGTCAAATGAAGAAGCAACGTCTTTTGGAAGTAGAATCACCTAATAGAAATCATGTTTATCTGATACCTATGGTAGATGCCTTTGTAAAAAAAGTAGATCTTGATAATAATAAAATAATCATTGAGGAAATTGAGGGATTAATTGATGAAGATTGATATTTTAACATTATTTCCATCGATGTTTGATGGCTTTTTACATGAGTCTATTATGAAACGAGCTTTAGAACGTAATCAAGTAGATATTCAAATTCATGATATTCGTTCATATTCAAAAGATCCTCACAAGAAAGTAGATGATTATGGTTATGGTGGCGGTCAAGGAATGGTTTTGATGCCACAACCAATTTTTGATGCTGTTGAGGATTTACGAACTGAAAGTAGTAAGGTTCTTTTAATGACACCACAAGGAAAACCATATACGCAACAATATGCATATGATTTAACAAAAGAAAAACATTTAATTATTATTTGTGGACATTATGAAGGTTTTGATGAACGTATTCGTACTTTAGCAGATATGGAAATTAGTATTGGTGATTATGTATTAACTGGTGGCGAATTAGCAAGTATGGTTATTACAGATAGTGTTGTTCGTTTATTAGATGGAGTGATTGCTAAAGATTCTCATATTTATGATTCTTTTCATGATCACTTATTAGATTATCCTGTGTATACAAAACCTGCTGATTTTCGTGGTATGAAGGTACCAGAAGTGTTATTATCTGGGCATCATAAAAATATTGATGAGTGGCGTTTACAAGAACAAATAAAACGTACTAAAGAGAGACGTCCTGATTTATTAGAAAAGAGATGATAAAATGACTCGTAATTATACTTTGATTCAAAATAAATATGAAGGTTGTCCAACAAAGTTAAACGCCAAAAAACTAAAAAATGGATACCGCATTCATCCTAAAAATCAGGACGAAATACAGAATACAGTCGAAGTATCACAAATGACTATTAACAGTAAAAATTTTGTCGAACATATTGTCAAGAAAAAAGTAAGTCGTAAATTAGAAGGGTATATTCAATATATTATGTCATTAGTGGAAGATGATGAAACGGGTGGCGATTTGATTGGTTTTGTATTAAATGACGTGACACGTTTTCGCATGATTGTAAAAAACAAATATCGCAAGTATTTAGATGATCATTATACCGAAATGTTATTAAAGAAAATTGATTTATTAGAACATGAATTAAAAGTAAAAGCATACTATTTAAATGAACAAGTGCAAGAGTATACGGAAACAAAAGGAAAAAGAGTGAAATGAAAAGTTAAATTTCAGATTTTGTTCTAAATACATATTTGTAAGAGTAAATGGCAGTTTTTTTAAAAAA
>CALVJM010000054.1 GCA_944332155.1 uncultured Bacilli bacterium | reverse complement strand
AAGAGCACGTAACAGTTATTATACTGTTTTGGCAAACTATTTCAAGTGGGGTTTGCTTTTTTTGTTATTTTAAGTTGGTTAGGTTGCGGACAAAGTCTGCCGTATGATATAATATATTAAGGAGGTATAACCATGACTAAGTTAGAATGGAATTTACAAGAAATATTTATTAATAACCAATCATTTTATGATGAGATAAATAATGTAAATCAATTACTAGAAGATGTTAAAAAGTATGAAAGTGCTGAATTAGATTCTACTTTGCTACTAAATTTGTTAGATAAGAAATGGAACATAAAAGAAATCAGTAATAATATTTTAATTTATGGTTCCCTAATGTATTATAAAAATGTTAATGATGACGAATGTATTGAATTAAAAAGAGTGGCAGAAACATTTAATAACGATGTAAATACTATATTAAAATTTATTGATAGAAAAATATTGGATTTAGGATTTGAAAAAGTTTCCAGCTTTATTGTTGAAAATCCCAAATTAGAGATTCATAAATTAGAACTACATAATTTATTTAGACTTGAAGAGCATATACAATCAGATGAAATAAATCAAAAAATAAAAGAAAATAGTGATAACATAAATGAACAATTAAGTATATATAATAATTTACTTAGAGATATTGAATATGGAAGTATAAATATAGATGGAGAGGAAGTAAAAATAACATCATCTAATTTTGCAAAATATATTTCTTCTAGAGATAGGGAGACAAGAAAACAAGCTTATTTTGTTGTTAATAATGCCTTCCAAAAAGAAAAATATAATTTTGCAAATATATTAAATAGAATTTATGGTTATAGAATAGAAAATTCAATTTTAGAAAAATACAATTCTGTTTTAGAAAAAATATTATTTGAAGAAAATATTAATCCTGAAATTATAAGTAAATTAATTGAATCAGTAAATAATAATTTAGGTCTTATTCAAAAATACTTAAAAATCAAATCTGATTTACTTGAAATAGAAGAACCTCATTTATATGATTTTGGACTTCCACTATATAGTAATTTAAAAATCAAATATTCATTAGAAGAAGCAAAAGAAATAATTTTGAATGCATTAGAACCATTAGGCCTAGAATATATTGAAGTAGTGAAAATATTATTTGATGGTCATATAGACGCTGAGTTAAACAAAAACAAACATCAATCAATAACTTTTTCTTGGAATACATATTCTTTTATGAATTTTAGAGGAGCATATATTGACTTAAAAAACATGATTCATGAAATAGGACATATCGTTAATTACTATTTATCTAAAAAAGAACAACCATTTATATATGAAGATAGTACAATATTTGTCGGAGAAACAGCTTCTATAGTGAATGAAATTTTATTAAATAGATACTTATATAAAAATGCTGGTACAGAAGAAGAAAGAATCTTTTACTTAAGTAAAGAAATAGAAAATTATTTTTCATCAGTATTCAAACAAACAATGTATACTGAGTTTGAAAATGATTTATATAAAATTAAAACTAAATCTGAACTATCACCAGAGGTTTTATGCGAAAGATACAATAGCATTATTAGAAAATATTATGGAGGCAACATTGTTTATGATGAAATATCAAATGTTGAATGGACTAGACTTGGGCATCTATATAGATGGAGTTATTACCCATATAAATATGCAACAGGATTGTTAATGGCAAGTATAGTTGTAGATTCTTTAGTTGATAAAAAAACATTATCAAAAGAAGATTATATTAAATTCCTATCAGCAGGAAGTAGTCAATATTCATTAGATTTATTGAAAATACTTAATATTGATTTAGTAAATACCAATATAATAGAATCAGGATTTAATGTAATGGCAGAAGATATAAAGAAATTGCAAAAAGTTTTATCTTTAAATAAACAATGATTTATAAAAAAGAATTAGTAATATAATATAGTTAGTTAATAGTTATTACTAATTATTTCTTTTTTCCTATAAGTTATTCTACTTCTTCCTTTAGGGCACCATAAAAGTTTAATTTGAACCTTTAGGTGTTTCGGATAATTTATAAATAGAACTTGTAAAAAGTTCTTTTTTTGTGTTATCATGATGATATAGAAACATATAGAACAAACAGAAAAACGCCTCACTAAACACACTTTTTAAAAATCATAATAAATAAAAGTAGACTAGAGTAAATTTCTCTATGTCTACTTTTTATATTACTTTATAATGTTATATTTTCATATGTTTTCTAACTGCTCTCCAACTTCCAAACATACCTACTAAAATACCAATAATTAATAAAATTAATGAAACATAGAAAGTAAATGGATTTGGGTTTACTAACTGAATAAATGGTGAGAATAATTGACCATCAAAGTGTTCAAATAAAGTATCATATCCTATTACAGTTGCGATAATTGGAATAATAGATCCTAGGGCTCCTAAGAATAAACCTTCAAAGATAAATGGAATCTTGATATTTATATTAGAAGCACCAACTAAACGCATAATGTCAATTTCACGTTTACGTGCGACAATGGTAATTTTAATGGTATTAGAAATTAAGAAAGCTGTTACTAAAATTAAAGCTATTACCATTCCAATACAGATTTTACGTACCGTATCAAATACAACAACTAGTTGTTCAACCATACCTTCTCCATATTTAACTACACTAACACCTTTAATACCTTCAATTTCTTTAGCCGTTTTCCCAATTTTTTCAATTTCTTTTACCTTTACTTGATAAGTATCTTGAATTGGATTTTCTTCTTCACTCCAATTTGCCATAATATTTTTGAATGTTTCAGAAGAATCCATCATCTCTTCGGTAATATCTTTTTTAGATGTAAATTCATAACTATCAATATTATCTAAACTTTTAATCGTTTCCTCTACTACGGTTTTTTGTTCCTCAGTAATTTGGGTATCTAAGAATGCAACAATCGTTACATCTTTTTCTACTAAGCTAGCAAAATTATTTACATTAATAGATAAAATAATAGAAATAGAAACAACAATTAAAGTAATCGTAATACAAGAAATAGATGCGAGTGAAAGAGCAAAGTTACGAAATACACTTTTAAAGGAATCTCTAATATTTCTACCTAACATTCTTAATAGCTTCATAACTAAATGTTCCCTCCTCAAAATCTTTTACAATACGTCCAGAGTCTAATAAAATAGTACGTTTTTTTAGAGCACTAACAATTTCAGTATCATGTGTTACCATGATGATTGTGGTTCCCATTTTATTAATTTCGACTAATACTTTCATAATTTCCATACTAGTACCCTCATCTAGGTTTCCGGTTGGCTCATCACATATTAATAATTTAGGTCCATTTACAATAGCACGAGCAATCGCAACACGCTGTTGTTCTCCACCAGATAGTTGGTTTGGATATTGTTTTGCTTTATGTTTTAGACCTACTAAATCTAATACTTTTACTACTTTAGCATGAATTTCATCTTTAGGAGCACCAAGTACTTCTAATGCGAATGCAACATTTTCATAAACAGTAGATTTGGGTAACAATTTAAAGTCTTGGAAAACAACACCTAATTTACGACGAAGTTTAAATACACGACTATTACGTAATTTTGCAACATCTAATCCTCCAACAATAATGTGTCCTGCAGTTGGTTTTTCTTCACGATATAACATTTTAATTAATGTAGATTTACCACAACCAGTAGGTCCAATAATAAAGACAAATTGTCCTTTTTTTATTCTTAAATCTAAGTTGTGAATGGCAGTAACTCCATTCTTATAACTCTTTTTTACACCCTTCATTCGAATTAAGTCCATAATTTCCTCCTATTCTCCACCGTATACTTCATAGGCATCGGTTACTACAAAAAATGCATTTTCATCAATACTATGAATACCTTCTTTAGCTACATAATATTCTTTAGTTGGAATAATACACATGATAACTTTCTTATTATTACCAGTAAATCCTCCACGTCCTTCTAATACAGTCACTCCATGACTTAAATATTGAGTAATAAACTTTTTAACTGCTGTTTCATGATCCGTAATAATATAGAAAGCCTTAGATTCAGAAATACCTAAGATTACCTTATCTGTCATAATACTAATGATATATAATAAAATAATAGAATACATTAGTACATCCCAACCTAAAGCAAACGCACCAAATAAGATAATAAATCCATCTGTAAAGAACATCGCATTACCTATTGATATTTTAAAGTATTTTGCAAAAATTTGATTTAATATATCTGTTCCACCCGTGGTAAATCCAGATTTAAAGATTAATCCATACCCAAAACCACTTATAACTGCACCAAATATTGTTAGTACAAGTGTATCATCAATATTTAATGTAATATAACTGACTAGTGGTACTGTAAGCTTAACGATTACTGGATATAATAATGAACCAATAACGGAACTCATTGTTTTCTCTTTACCAAGTAAGAAAAAACTTAACACTAATAAAATAAGTGAACTAGCTAAAATAATCATGGAAGGATCTAGTTGATACAATTTATTTAAAATAACACCTACACCACTGACACCATAAATTAAATTACATGGTAATAAAAATAAGTTGAATGAAACAGAAACAAGAAACAGTCCTAATAAAAATGTACTATATCGTTTCAATCGATCTTTTTTATATATTTTTTTGATAATATTTTCTTCAAATTTCTTTTTAAATAACATCTTATAATCTACCTTTCTTTAGTTGTTCATAAATAAAGTGATCAATATGCCCATCTAACACTTTTTGAACATCAGTCATTTCTGCTTTTGTACGATGATCTTTTACAAGTGAGTATGGATGCATAACATAACTACGAATTTGCGATCCAAATCCATTTTCACTTAATTCTCCTTTGATATTTTTTAATGCTTGTTCTTTTTTTTCAATTTCTAATTGAAACAACTTTCTTTTTAACATATCCATACAACGAGCTTTATTTTGAATTTGACTACGCTCATTCTGACACGTAACTACAATTTTAGTAGGTAAATGAGTTATACGAACAGCACTATCTGTAGTATTAACTCCTTGTCCGCCATGACCACTACTACGATACACATCTATTTTTAAATCTTTTTCATCAATATCGACTTGTATTTCTTCGTTTTTAAAATATGGTGTTACTTCTACTGAAGCAAAAGATGTATGACGTCGAGCATTAGAATCAAATGGAGAGATACGAACAAGTCGGTGAACACCTTTTTCATTCTTTAAATATCCGTATGCATACAGACCATGAATCAATAGTGTTACACTTTTAATACCTGCTTCTTCTCCTTCTTGAAATTCTAACACTTCATATTTAAAATTATGATTGGTACACCAACGTGTATACATGCGATATAACATATTCGCCCAATCACATGATTCTGTTCCGCCAGCCCCAGGATGAATTTCTAGTAAAGCATCTTCAATATCATATGGTTCACTTAATAGAACAGAGATTTCAATTTCTTCTTTCTTTTTTTGAATTAATGGAATCTCTTCTTCTAATAATGATTGTAATTCTATATCTTCAGCATTTTTTAATTCATCTAGAAGTTGTAAATTACTTTCAACTTTTGTACGTAAATTTTGTACTTCTAATAACTCTTTTTTTAACGCATTCAATTCATTAATTACAGCTGTACTATGCGTTGTATTATCCCAGAAATGAGAGTCATTCATTTCGGATTCTAAAAATTCAATTCTTTCTTGTTTCTTTTGTGGGTCAAAGTGACCTCCATAAATCAGAAAGTTCAAGATACAATTGTTGATATATATTCACTAATTCATATATTTCCATCCGTATCCTCCTACTCTTCAGTACTATATAACATTATAACATTTTTTTAATTAGATAGCTATAATTTCATGAAGTAAACTTTATATTTTCGACAAAAAATAACATTAAATAAAGAAGTTCATTTATTTAATGTTATTTAACCATTTTTTGTAAGATAAAATAAGGAGCCTCAGGTGCACAATAGTCTTTTAAATAACTGTCTTTCCACAAATAATCATTAATAGGACGATAACGATTATTATCTTTATTACAAAAACCTTTTAAACGTAATTTACCATAGGCCCAATCACCAATAATATAATCAAAATCATCAAAATAATCAGTCATTTTCTCTTTTACCATAGCTTCGTCAAAAGCATTTTTATATTCTTCAATTAATTTATAACGATTATTATTTATTTCTATCATTCGCTGTTCCTCCATATTTATATTATAGCACATATTATTTTGTTGCGGAAATAATCGGAGAATTTTCTTTCAGTCCCGTTGAATAATAATTAGGAACTTGCCCTTCAATAATTTTTATAGCTAGAGGGATTTCACTAGATACAGCAATTTTCTTAGAATGGAAAGGTAACAATATTCGTTCTTCAACATCAATTTGAATACTAATTTCAATCATTACATTATTAATTCCATAGTTCTTAACATTAGTTTTTAAATAACTATTCATATTTCCACTAAAACTTAATTTTACTGGTATTTTAGGACCTAAATTACTTAATAAAGAATGTTTAAAAACAACACCAAAGGGAATCTCATATATAACCCCCTTTTTTAAATTATCTTGATTATAGTTGTGAAAAAAGGAATCTTCAATATTTAGTCGTTCCAAATTTCCTTCCTGTAACGAAGTAAGTCTTTCCCATACATTTTCATTTAAATCTCTTAATAATTGATTAACTTTAAAAGTATTAAAATCAACCGATTGAATTGTATTTTGACTTTTAGTTGTTACATAAAGTTCATCAACTTCGGTTTGATCAATAATATCATCTGTAACTGCATCATTAATAATGAATAAAGACAGATTTCTTACTTCTGTTTCAGCATGCGTCATTAAAATTGGTGTAATAACAGCATTTATCTGATAGAAAACATATAAAAATAGTAAGATGAGTAAAATTATAAAAATAATAATTTTATGTTTCTTTTTTATAGGGCCATGATAGAAACGGCGTCTACGTCGATATTTTTTACGCATAGGAATCACCTATTTCATTTTATGTTTATTTTTTTTGTTTTTGTAAATAATAACTAATAATGGTGATAAAATGAAAGCAAAAGATTTAATGAATTCAAAAGTCTATTATGTTAAGAGTAATGATTCTCTTTTGAAATGTGCATCAATGATGAAAGAAAATCATATTCACTTCTTACCAGTGATTGAAGATAGAAAAGTAATTGGAACAATTACTGATCATGATTTATGTATCTATGGAATTACTGAAGAACAAAATTTCTATAAACCTGTGGAAAACATTATGAGAAAAGAAGTTCATGCGGTAAGTATTCATGATTCCTTAGGAACTATTTTTTTAGCAATGCAGAAAAGTAAAATTAAATATCTATTAGTACATCAAGATAATAAAATTGTTGGAATAATTTCATTTATGGATATTTTACGATTAAATCGTAGTCAAGATCCATTTATTATAACTTTAAAAGAAATCTATAATAAAACCGAAATACCTAGTGAACAACAACCAGAAATCGATACCTTTTATTTATAATACAAAAAGACATGCGTTACATGTCTTATTTATATCTAAAAGTATAAGTTATTTCTAAAGCAATGGTTGGATCATTAGCAATCTCATCTAAAGAACGTCCCATTTTCTTTTCAAACTCTTCTTTTGGTAATGCCTCTTCCAATTTAATCAAAGAGTATATATCATATTTAATACGATATCTAGAATGTTGATCAACCTTTTCTTCTCGATAATAACTATTTTCACTATTTACAGCGCTTTCATCTTTCCATGAAGTCCAATTTGTATATTCTAAAGTTTCTTCATCACGATATGGATAACGTTCTGTAAGTTTACTTGTTAATCCAGTATATTTACGATTACAATCATTACGCCAACGCCACATTTCATCACGATAACGATACATTGTCAATGATTTCTTTTCACGTTTGGTATACTTCTTAGATGGCTGTTCAGGTGTGTATTCCCCACTATTATAATATATTTTCTTTCCACCTTCTTTATAATACCAACGGTAACCAACTGTTCTTTCAATATGACGATAATCTTTTTCATCTGGATAATTAATAGACCATTTAGACCATTCAGAATATTTCATAGTACGTGTATCCTTCTCTTTATATCCAGCTGGTTGTTCACTAGAAAAGGCACTATAAGCACAGTTATTATTTTGATAATAACGCCATTTTTTATCACGATAAGAATAGTATGGTTTTTGTTCTTGTTCAATCGTCACAACTACCCCTGTAGAAGGTATATCTGGTAATATACTTTCATCTTTTGGTAAATAAGTACCATATTTTGACTTTTTAGTACTTACTTTACTACTTTCAATATAATCAGTATATTTTGTATAATAAGTCGCACGATCATAATAATTATAAGTAGCCTTTACATCAACAACTCTCTTCTTTTCGTTATACTTATCCGTTTCCTTTCCCCAAGATTTGTGACGACTTGTACAATAACCACAGTTCTTAATTTCAACTGATTTTATATATTCTTCTTTATATCGTGTAATCGTGATAGTCGCACTACCAATATTTTCTTCATATGTTAAATCACCAGTATCAATATAGTCTTCGTCTAGTAAAGTTTTAGATGTTACTTTAATTTGTTCACCGCCAACATTAGGTAACATCTTTTTTTCAGATGCATATTTATATGCAGCATCTAAAAGTGTATTTTCTATTTTATCACATGCATTATTTTTCTTTGTTTTAATTACTAAATTTACAATAATCAAAATAAGAAAAATAGCAATCAAAATAATCGCACCAATTTTCATTAACTTCTTCTTATCAATTTCTTTTTTTACATATGGTGTTCCATCTTCATTTACGTACTTTTCTCCATGTACCATAATTTCACCCCAAATCATTATTATCATAACATAAAGCCCAAAAAAAAGAAAGATTTAAGCGAGACTGCTGAAAAAGTATACAAAGATTATTGTAAACTATATCAGTAGTCTTTTTGTTTTGATATAATATATATAA
>CALVJM010000053.1 GCA_944332155.1 uncultured Bacilli bacterium | reverse complement strand
TTATTTCCTCATATGACGGTGCGTGAAAATATTCAATTGATTTCCAACTTAAATAAAGTAGATTCTAAAGTGATAGAAAAGCGTACGTTAGAAATGATGGAAATGGTTGGTTTGGATCCTAAGGAATTTTTAGACCGTTATCCAACGGAATTATCTGGTGGGCAACAACAGAGAATTGGTGTAGCACGTGCGTTTATGACCAATCCAGAAATTATTTTAATGGATGAACCTTTTAGTGCGTTAGATCCAATGACTCGTAGTTCCCTTCAAGATGAGTTACTTCATTTACAACAAGAGTTCAAAAAAACGATTGTCTTTGTAACACATGATATGGATGAAGCAATCAAACTTGCGGATAAGATTTGTATTATGGATGGTGGAAAAGTGATTCAATATGATACGCCAGAAATGATTTTGAAACATCCGAAGAATGATTTTGTCCGTAACTTTGTCGGAGCGAAACGTATTTGGGACTCACCAGAACTAATTAAAGTAAAAGATATTATGAATCCGAAACCGATTATGTGTTCTAAAAATCTTTCTTTGTTTCAATGTATTACAAGAATGAAAAGTATGAAAGTAGATACACTCATGGTTGTTGATGAACATAAAAAATTCTTAGGTTGTTTATTTGCTTCGCAGTTAACAGAAAATAGTGATCTTCATGCTCCAGCCATTCAGTTTATGGAACCTCATACAGTCACATTGCAAGAAAGTGATTCGATTGTGGATGCTTTAAAGATCGTTGAGGAAAAGAAATTCTTTACCTTACCAGTCGTAAATCATCAAAATCAATTGGTTGGTTTAGTTACACGTAGTAGTTTGATTACTTCACTAAGCCAACAATTTATTCAAGGAGGTGAAGAAGCATGAGTTTTTTTACCTATGTAATGAATAATTATGATCAAATTTTAAGTTTGTTAGTGGAACATATAAAATTAACTTCGATTGCCGTACTATTCGCGATTATCATAGGTGTTCCTATTGGTATTAGTATTAGTTATGTAAAGAAATTAAATAAACCAGTATTAGGTGTTGCGAGTGTCATTCAAGCAATTCCTAGTATGGCTTTATTAGGATTCGCGATTCCCTTTTTAGGAATTGGAACTCTTCCTGCCATTGTGATGGTAGTATTATATTCCTTACTTCCTATCATAAAGAATACTTATACGGGAATTAATAGTATTGATTCTAATATGTTAGAAGCCGCAACAGGAATAGGACTTACACGTTGGCAAGTATTATATAAAGTACAAATTCCTTTAGCTTTACCTGTTATTATGGCTGGTATTCGTATCTCAGTGGTTACGGCCGTTGGATTAATGACGATGGCAGCCTTTATTGGTGGTGGAGGACTTGGTTTCTTAGTGTTCTCTGGAATTCGTACCGTTAACAACAATCAAATTTTAGCTGGTGCGATTCCTGCTTGTTTACTAGCCCTTTTTGTCGATTATATTGTTGGTTTAATCGAAAAATTAGTGACACCAATTAGTCTTCAAAAAACAAGTGACTTTAATAAAAAAATGTTAATGAAAAAACGTCGTCATCAAAAATGGATTTTGTTGGTTACCGCTCTTATTTTAGGAATCTTATTTTTAGTAACTAGTATTGATTTTAGTTCTAATCAAAAAGAGATTACGGTTGGTAGTAAAGATTTTACCGAACAAAATATTTTGTGTCATATGGTAAGTGATGCGATTGAAGAAAATACGGATATTAAGGTCAATCGTCAATGTAACTTAGGAGGGACACAAATTTGTTTTAGTGCTTTACAAAATCATAATATTGACTTATACATTGATTACACAGGAACGGTTTATGGTGACACTTTAAAATATAAACCAATTAGTGATATTGAAGAGGTTTATAATACGGTAAAAAAAGATTTAAAACAAAAATACGGAATTGAAGTATTAGATCAAATGGGATTTAATAATACTTATGCGCTTGCGGTACGTAAAGATACAGCTGATAAATATCATTTAACGACTATGAGTGATTTGGCACGTGTATCGAATCAATTAGTGATTTCACCAAGCTTAGAGTTTATTAACCGTGAAGATGGTCTTGTAGGGGCAACAAATACTTATCAATTTCATTTTAAAGATGTGATTGGTATTGATGGTAGTCCAAGATATACGGCACTTGCGAATGGGAATAGTGATGTCATTGATGCCTTTTCAACGGATGGTCTTCTTAAAAAGTTTAATTTAATATTATTGGAAGACGATAAGTCATTCTTCCCACCATATTATGCGATTCCTTTAGTTGATGAAGAGACTTTAAAAGAATATCCAGAACTAGAAGAAGTGTTAAATGAGTTAGGAACGAAGTTAAATAATGAAATTATGAGTGAACTGAATTACGAAGTCGATGAACTTGGACGTAATCCAGAAGATGTTGCGAAAAACTTTCTTAAAAGCATCCAGTAAGGGTGCTTTTTTGTGTGATTTATTAATTGTTCTTGACAAGTCCTAAAACATCATGTAGTATAAGTTCGACCATAGTAATAGAAAGTAGGTGTAAAAATGACAGAAGAAGTACAATATTTAGATTATACTTTAGAAAAGTATGATGAAGTGATTGAAGATTCTAAATTAAAACTTAAGAATTTACGGAAACTATATGCACACAATTATGATGCGATGTTGGACGAAAAAGAAAGATTGGAACATGACATTGAAGTCATTGAAAAAGCAAAGAATAGTCCTTATTTTGCTCGTATTGATTTTGAAAGTAAAAATCATTTTGAAAAGTGTTATATTGGTAAAAAAGGTGTGATTGATTATGATCACAATATCATTACCGTTGATTGGCGTGCTCCTATTGCTAGTCTTTATTACGATTCTAATGTTGGTTCATGTCAGTATGAGGCACCAGAAGGTATGATTCAAGGACAGTTGAAGTTGAAGAGACAGTATACGATTGAGAAAAAGAAATTAATCCAATTTAATGATGTGGATACGGTGAGTAATGATGAACTATTAAAACCATATTTAGATGTATCGGCCGATGTTCGTTTAAAGAATATTGTTTCTACGATTCAAAGTGAACAAAATCAAATTATTCGTGAAAAATTAGGACAAGATATGGTTATTCAAGGAGTTGCTGGAAGTGGAAAAACAACCGTTGCGCTTCATCGTATTGCTTATTTAGTTTATAATTATCGTAATCTTTTTAAAGCGAAAGATTATATGGTCATTGGCCCTAATAAATTTTTTGTTAATTATATTTCTGATATATTACCTGATTTAGATGTAAATGGTGTTGCGGAATCTACCTTAGATGAATTATGTCTTGATTATGTAAAAGAAAACTTTAACATTTATCACTCATTAGATATTTTAAAAGATAATGATGAAGAAGCAGCATTTAAAACATCCATGAGGATGAAAAAAAGAATCGATGAATATTTCCAAAAACTAGAAGTGATTCCTCTTAAAGATTTTTGTATTTATGATAAAAAAATTATCGATCGAAAGGTTATTTTATCTATGTACAAAGAAATAGATAAAAAAAGATACAAAAGTGTGCAAGCACAAGTTGAACGAATGATTTTATTGTTAGAAAAATATATCGATCAACATATCAATACCATAATTAGTCAGTTCATAAAAGAAGGAGAAAGTCAAAAGTTAATTAAAGAAATCAAAGAAAACAGGACTTCTCACTTGAAAAAGTATTTTACGGTAATGAATAAGAAGATTAAAATGATCTATATAGATATTTTAAATGATTTGGGATGGAATACTAGCAAAATAAAGAAGAACGAGATTCAAATCGAAGATCTTCCGTCTCTGATGTATATAAAATATAAACTGAATGGAAGTGAAGAATATCATCATTACAAACATATTGTTATTGATGAGGCTCAAGATTATGGAGCATTTACTTTTTATGCATTAAAGAAAATGTTTCAAAATGCATCTTTTAGTATTTATGGCGATCTTGCACAAAGTTTATATTCTTATCGTAGTTTAAGTGATTGGAAGGAACTACAAAATATTTTTCCTGCATTAGAAATTGTACGTTTAAATAAAAGTTATCGTACAACCATAGAAATCATGGAAGAAGCCAATAAAATTAATCAACTTTTAGGTTTAGATCAAGCGATTCCTGTAATACGTCATGGTGAAGAAGTAGAGTATGTAAGTGATAACATTATAAAATTAACCAAGCAGATTAGTCAGCAATATAAAACGATTGCGATTATTACTAAAAATCAAGGCCAAGCAAATTATTTATATCAACAAGTGAAGGACCATTTAGATGTTGCCTTAATTGATTCTTCTCATTTAACTTATAATAGTAGTATTAATATCATTCCTAGTTATTTATCAAAAGGATTAGAGTTTGATGCGGTAATCATTGATCAAATAGGTCAATATAATAAAGATCATGTTTTAGATATGAAATTATTATATGTTTCCATGACGCGTGCTCTTCACAAGTTATATATGGTAGAATAAGTTATAATAAAATTCATTCTAAGTATTGACTCTCTCGTTTACGTTAATGTTATATTGTTTGTGAAAGGAGGATATTATGAGATATAAAATAGGCGATTTTGCAAAAATATTAGATACTTCTGTTCGTACTTTACGCTATTATGATGAAATGAATTTACTAAAGCCGGATTATATTGATTCCTTTACGGGTTATCGCTATTATAGCGAGAATCAAATGGATCAGTTTAAAGAAATTAAATATCTTCAACAATCTGGTTTTACCATTCAAGAAATTCGTCAAAATAAAAATAAGTGGAATGATAATCTTCTCTATCAAAAGAGAAATTCTATTTTAGAACAAGCGAAAGAATTACAGGATCAAATTGCTAAAATCGACTATTTAAGAAGTCATTTGAATTCTCATCAGGGAACATTTAATTTTAATGAAATTAAGGTTATAAAAAAAGAAAGGAAGAGAGAAATTTATGAGAAAAATTTATAATGGTTTAAATATGTGTGGAGAGGTCACACAAAAGGTATTTAATCAAATCGATCAAAGAATTGCGAACGAAGAAAATTTATTCTTCTTTGGTTTTAACGAGGATTATTATCGAAAATATGCTCGTTTGTTACAAGAAAAAGGTTATACAGTTTGTTTGTTCAATTTAGAAGATGTTACCCATAGTCAAGGATGGAATCCTCTAACGTTGGTGAAACATTATTATAATCAAGGAAAAAAAGATAGAATGATTCAACTACTTCAAAGTATGGGTCATACTTTATTTGAGCAAGGTCCAAATAGTGATCCGTTCTGGGAAAATTGTGCGAACGATTACTGGACAGGTTTAGTTTTAACTTTATTAGAGAATGCGAAAGATGAAGAATTAAACTTTGAAAGTATTTATGCATTATCTCACGTGGGAAACCAATCAAGTGAGAATGGCTTAAAGATTCAAGATTATGTTCGAACATTAGGTTCTAATCATCGTATTTCATTATATCTTACACCTACTGTTATGGCTCCACGTGATACAAGAGGAAGTATTTTAAGTGTATTTCAAAGTGAAATGAATTCAATCTTAGGTAAAGAACAGTTATTAGACGTATTAAGTAAAGATGATATTTCGTTTCCAACATTAAAAAATAAATTTGCTATATTCGTTATTGGATCACCAAACTCAAAACGTATTGTAAATTTGTTTTTAGAGTCTTGGCTAGTCTATGCGACTGCGGAACACATAGCTTGTACTTATTTATTAGAAGATTTAGACTTATTATCTAAAGTAGATGCTTTGGATAATCTCTTAGTGATGTCACCAAGTATTCCCAATCATGTTTTCTTAATGTTTAAAAACCTAGACAAAGCCCAAACACTTTATGGTAAATCTTTCTTAAATAGTTTTGAAATAGAAGACATTCCAAGTGATTCCACTTGTAAGTTAGAATTACCAGATGTGATCTATCCAACTTTTGGTTCAACAAAACGAGTGATTATGGATGCAAATCATTTTTATCAAAAAATGGGCAAATAGCCTATTTTTTTGATATTCATTGGTTATAAATCTTTTAATATTTGTTATAATAAAGAAGTAGAAAGAGTGATAAAATGAAGAATAAAGTTGTAATTATTGGTTGTGGAAGTGTAGGTATGAGCTATGCTTATGCATTAATTAACCAAAAAACATTTGTAACTGATTTGGTATTAATTGATATTGATCATAAAAGAATGGAAGGAGAGGCCATGGATTTAAGCCATGGTATTCCTTTCGCACCTTCTAAAATAAATATTAAAGCAGGTTCTTATGAAGATTGTAAGGATGCCAAAATCGTTTGTATTTGTGCCGGAGCTAATCAAAAGCCTGGCGAAACAAGATTAGATCTAATTAAGCGTAATTATGATATTTTTAAAGGAATTGTTCCTGAAGTCATGAAGAGTGGTTTTAACGGAATCTTTTTAGTGGCTACCAACCCTGTTGATGCGATGACTTATTTTACATATCGTTTATCAGGATTACCTTCTAATCAAGTCATTGGTTCAGGAACTACCTTAGATACATCTAGATTACGTTATTTAATTAGTGAACGTTTACAGGTCAACGCTAAAAATGTTCATGCATATGTTTTAGGAGAACATGGAGATAGTGAATTTGTACCTTGGAGTAGAGCAAGTGTAGGTTTACAAGATATTCAAGAATATATTTTGCAAGAAGAACTAGATCGGCTTTGTGATGAAGTACGTAATGCTGCTTATGAAGTGATTGAACGAAAAGGTGTTACAAATTATGGTATTGGAATGTGTTTAGTACGTATTACTAATGCGATTCTTGGTGGTGAAAACTCTATTTTATGTGTATCTAGTTATCACGAAAAAGAAAATGTTTATATAAGTACCCCAAGTATTTTAGATCAATCAGGAATTCGTGAACAAGTCGTATTCCCATTAACAAAAGAAGAAGAAACCCAGTTACATCATTCTATGGATATTATTCGTAAGTCTATAGAGTCGATTGAAAAATAAATATTATTGTTTAAAAGATGATGAAATTGTATATTTTCAAGATATAGTTTCATCATTTTTTTGTTAGCTTTATTGATTATATTAACTCAAACGTTAATATACGTGTAAAGATATAGAGAGGGTGTTATGAGAGAAGAGGGATAAATGTATCTAGGTAGTATAAGCTTTAAAAATCAAAAAAATAAAAAGAACATCATAGAGAACAAAAACTCTAGAAAAATTTTGTTTATTTTAAAAGTGTTTAATGATTGTAAAAGTATGAGGTTAAATCCTATTGTCATGATGTATAGGTTTGAAACACTAAACAAGATTTTATAGTTTTAATTCAGAAAAAAATGGGGGGACTCATTTAATTTATAGTATTGATAAAGAAAAGATATTATTTTTTAGAATATATTAGTTTATAATATTATTTGGATTTTAACAACTACGAATTATCCTCTTCGGTTATTACTAGTATTTAATTAGTAATTAATATTTTTATGGAATACATTTATAATGTAAAACTAAGTTATAAAATAAAATTTCAAATTGCTTCCTATCTAAAAAAACATATCTTGCTAAAATACAATATAATGATTTAAGGAAAGAAAAATACATTGATTTCAAAGATTTTGAAGATTCGATAAAACTTATAAAAAATATTTTAAAGTTTCTACATATTTCTATTTCATAAAAAGTATATGAAATTAATTTTCAGGCACATTATAAAAGTTCAAGTAATAAGCTCGAATTATTAGTGCTTTGGTTAGAAAAGTGTTACCGTGAAACATTAAAACAAATAGTTTTAAAATACCATAAAGAATAAATTTCTCAGTTGGTGGATTATATTTTAAAATGCATGTATAAAATTCAATTTGATAGGAATGATCATTCTGGTTCAATAAATAGAGCAGTTTTTAGAACACATTGTAATACATCTGTCATTTATTTAACTTACAAACATCAGAGCATTTAAGATATATACTTTGCTTTACTCTATAGAATTGTTCATCTTAAATCAAATTTTAATAAAGTTAATTCTACTATTAAGTAATTTACGAAGATAATCAATTTGACAAAAAGTTATAATGTGCTATAATAAGCGCCATGGGGGGATTAGATTATGAATAAGTTAGGAACAATTTTAAACAGAAAAAAACAAATAAAAAAGGGAAAAGATATAGCGTTAAAATCAAAAAACATTAAAGAAATTAATGATTATATTACGCTTTTGTTACATTATATAGATAATAAAGAAATGACATTAAAGGATTCGCATTATGAAAAAATTATTAAAATAATTGCTTTGAGTGATGAAAAAACAATTTTTCAATTTTTCAATAGCTGTGAATTTTCTTTGGAAAAAGCTTCACAAGAGAGAAAAGAAATATTTTTGGCATTAATTGCAATGATAAAAAAATATAATTCTAGTATTATAAATACCAATATGATAGAATATTTACTTTTAAAAAATGAATATTCAAGTTTATATAAACATGAGATACAAAATATAATTGGTAAAAATGAAATTGAAAATATTATTTTAAAAGATAATAATTTAGAAAATATTTATCAATATGCATTGTTATCTGATGATTGTAATGTATCATTTTTTGAAGAGGAGATTATCAATCGTAATAATTCGAAATATATTTACAAATTTGCCAGAGATATAAAAGGGGCCAATATATCTAAATTAGAAGATGCAATAATAGAAACAAAAGATGCCAAATATATATATTGGTTTGCTCGTGATGTAAAAGAAGTAAATATGTCTAAATTAACCGATGCAATATCAGAAACAAAAGATGCAAAATATATATATTGGTTTGCTTTTATAATGATATTTGTGAATAACTCTAAATTAGCCGATGCAATAGCAGAAACAAAAAATGCAAAGTATATATATTTGTTTGCTCTTAATGTAAGAACGGAAAAAAAATCTAAATTAGCCGATGCAATATCAGAAACAAAGGATGCACAAAATATATATTTGTTTGCCCGTGATATAAAAGGAGCAAATATATCTAAATTGGAAGATG
>CALVJM010000052.1 GCA_944332155.1 uncultured Bacilli bacterium | reverse complement strand
GAATTAGAAAAATTATCCACCACTACAATATCATATCCATTTTCAACTAAATCTACACAGGTATGAGATCCAATATAACCTGCGCCTCCAACAACTAATACTTTCATTCTTATCCTCTCCTATTCTATTATCATTATACCATGAAAATACTAGTATATAAAGAAGAAATGCGCTATAATAGACAAGACTTAAAGGAGTAATTTACATAAAAGAAGAAATTACAAGAGAAAAAGAATGGAGAGAACTTTTACTGAAAAAGAGAGAAAATATCAAAAAACTTTCAGAACAATTGGAAAATTTACAAAATGAAATTTTAAATCTTTATAGAAAAGAAATATTAGATGAGCAACTAGAGTCTAATCTAAACGCACCTATTTATATTTCAAAAAAAGATTTTCCGAAACAAAAAGTGAAAAAGAGAAATCTCAATCGTTAGACTTCTCTTTTTTTGTAGTTTTTGAAAGGACCTTTTTTGGCTTTTGTGATGGTTTAGGAACATCAAAGAAGAAAGTTGTTCCTTTATTTAGTTTAGAAGTTACACCATAATTAAAGTGATGATGTTCTAAGACATTTTTTACAATCGATAAACCGAGTCCCGTACCAAAAGCATTTCGTTTATGTTTTTTGGATGATTTATAATAACGATCCCAAATTACATCTAAATCTTCTTCTTTGATTCCTTTACCGGTATCGATAATTTGAACGCGGATAGAATCTTTAGATTCTTTGACTTTAATGGTTACTTTATTATCTTTTCCTGTATAATTAATCGCATTATTAATTAAATTGTAAATCACTTGTTCCATTTTGGCACGATCGGCTTGAATCATTAATGGTTTGGTTTGTTTAAAGATAAATTGATATCCTTCTTTTTCTCGTAATATATCATAACGTTTTAAAATCGTATTAATACATTCTGTTAAATCGAATTCTTCCATGTTTAATTCTTCAATATTGGATTGTAATTTAGAAAGATTTAAAATGTCATTTACTAATACATTTAATCGATCTGCTTCTTCAATAATAACATTTAAATGAGCATCTTTTTTCTCTTTTTGTTGATCTAAATCGCGAATCATTTCCGCATAAGCTTTAATCATC
Source organism: uncultured Bacilli bacterium (assembly GCA_944332155.1). Taxonomy (GTDB): domain Bacteria; phylum Bacillota_I; class Bacilli_A; order RF39; family UBA660; genus Pelethosoma. Next base: position 7,909 of record CALVJM010000052.1, on the reverse strand, counting down.
GTTAATGGTGTTTTTAGATCATGACTAACATTGGCCATTAAATCACGACGTAATTCGTCGGTTTTGACTAATTCTGCGTTCATTTTATTTAAAGTAACGGCAAGTTCGTTGATTTCTTCAATGGATGAATTGGTATCAAAATGGACATTTAAATTCCCATTTCCCATGCGTTTTGCCGAACGACTCATTTGAACAATTGGTTTTGAAATATTTTTAGAAATAAAATAAGCAATAACAAAGGAAAGTAATAAAACACCTATAGTGACATAAACTAATTGGCTTGCTAGGATACTGGTTGTGGCCCCTAATGGTTCAAGAGAAGCCATGATAAAGGCATAAGTATCACTTTCTAGTTTTACGCCATAAAGAATGGTTTTATTATGAAAGATCGGATTGGTATAAATGTATTGAGCTCTTTTTTCTCCACTACGAATAAATTTTCGTTTATAAAGAACAGTTTCAATATTATTTTTTTCATTCAATGTACATCCGCGATCAATCCCATTCGAAGAATAAGAAGTCTCATCGGTTGTTACAATCTCTACACAAACTCCTCGTTCATATGATATTTGATCTAAAACACTGACTGCGTCTTCTGAATTATAAGAAGATACAATTCGATCAGCAATTTGGGACATTTCCATTGTTTTTGACCATTCATAATAACGGTTTAAGAAGATTACTTGAACTAACCATAAACTAGCTAAAATAACAATGGAAAAAAGAATTAAATAGCTCCATATTTTAGCATGTAAGCTTTTACTCTTTGAATTCAAATTTATACCCCATTCCATGAACGGTTACAATTAATTTACGATAGGGTCCTAGATTATTTCTAAGCATTTTAATATGAGTATCAATGGTACGATCATCACCATAGAAATCATATCCCCATAAATTATTTAATAACTGTTCACGACTAAGTGCGATCCCTTTATTTTCAATAAAATAAGTTAATAATTCAAACTCTTTCGGAGTTACTTTAATTTCTTTTCCATCAATTTTAACTGTATGTGCTTTAAAGTTCACTTCTAATCCTTGATAGACAAAGACATCATCTAAACTTTTTTGAACACGTTTTAAAATTGATTTTACACGAGCCATTAATTCTTTAGGAGAAAATGGTTTTGTCATATAATCATCGGTTCCTAAATCAAATCCCATAAGTTTATCAAATTCTTCACTACGAGCCGATAACATAATAACTGGTACACTACGATTTTTAAGCTCACGTAATACCGAATAACCATCTAATTTCGGCATCATGATATCTAAAATCATCAAATCAATTTGATCTTTCTCTAATATTTTTAATGCATCCATCCCATTTTCTGCTTCTACAATTTCATATCCTTCCGCTTCTCCGTATTCACGAATGACTTCACGAATTAATTTTTCATCATCAACCACTAATAACTTCATAAAATACCTCCACTTCTCTATAGGATAATAAAAACTTATGTAGTTTTTGTGAAATACACTTTTATTATATCACACAAAACCATTCCTTATAATTGGAATGGTTCATTAATTAAATCTTTTTCTACTAATAGTTCGTGCATCGCTTCTGCTTTAGTGTTGAGTAAAATATCTTCCATACGATCCACTCGACTACGTTCCGCGGTAAGGATCGCATTTACTTTATAAACGGCTTTATCTAACTGATCATTAATCACCACATAATTATATTTTGTAACTTCGTTGATTTCTTGATATGCTTTGCGAAAACGTTTTACGATTTTTTCTTTAGATTCTGTTCCACGCTGAATTAAACGATTAATCAACTCTTCCATACTTGGTGGCATAATAAAGATAAATAAAGCTTCGGGATGATTTTCTTTTACTTGGAGAGCTCCTTCAATATCAATCTCTAAAATGACATCATCCCCGTCATTAATATGCCTAGCAATTTTCTCTTTCGGTGTTCCATAGTAATCGTGATTATGTACTTGGGCATATTCTAATAACTCATGATTTTTAATCTTTTCTTCAAATTCTTCTTTTGAAATAAAATAATAATCGACTCCATCTTGTTCATTTGGTCTTGGTTTTCTGGTGGTCATAGAAACAGATAACCATAAATGTTTTCTTTGTTTCTTTAACTCTTTACATATCGTTCCCTTACCTACTCCACTAGGTCCTGATAAGACAATTAAACTTCCTCTTCCTTTTTTCTTATTCATAATCCCCTCCTAATATTTTTAAACATTATACGAAAAAGAAAAAGAAAAAGCAAGTCTATTTTTGCCTTTTCTTTTCCCATAATAAATGTTCTTGATTTTGATAAGGAATATCAGTTACGCGAGGCTTTAATTCTTCCATGACATCTTCTAAGTTTTTATCATCTATATTTGTTTTGTAATACAACTCTCTTTCTGTTAAACGATATTCTTTAATAAACGATACGAGTTGTTCCAGCATAGAATATTGATAATCATTGATATGTTCAGGAATCCAAACCGGTGTATAAGAACCTAAACATACTTGAATTAATACATTTCCATATTCTAGAGCTTGTTCTTGCCAAACTTTATAATCTGTATTTTCATATAGAAAATCTGGAAAAGTAAAATCTTTAAAATCATCATATAAAACACGATAGATTCTTTTTGTGACTTCGCCATGTTCTTCTGGTGCAGGAAGAGAAATGGTTTGAAAAGGTGTGATTACGATCATGGCACCATCGACACCACCTGGATTGATCATCATCAAACCATTCTTTTTAATCACCGCATCATTGTTTAAATAAAAGTCTTCTAAGCTAAATTATTCACTTTGTTGTTTGATATATTCTAATGCGTTTTTATCCATTTAATGTTCATCCTTTTTGGTAATCGCAATCGATAATTCTTCTAATTGTTTTGAATCGACGATATTAGGCGCATCACTCATTAAATCAGACGCACTTGCCGTTTTTGGAAAGGCAATAACATCGCGAATATTATCTGTTCCAGCTAGTAACATCGTTAAACGATCTAATCCTAAAGCTAATCCCCCATGAGGTGGTGTTCCATAGGCAAACGCATCCATAAAGAAACCAAATTTTTCTTGTGCACTTTCTTTAGTAAATCCTAAAGCATCAAACATTTTTTCTTGGATTTCAGCTTGGTGAATACGAATACTTCCTCCACCTACTTCATATCCATTAATGACAATATCATACGCTTTCGCACGGGCTACATCTGGTTGAGTCTTTAATTTATCCATATCCTCTTCATATGGCATCGTAAATGGGTGATGACAAGCCATATAACGTCCTTCTTCTTCACTATATTCAAATACAGGGAAATCTACCACCCATAACAATTTATAATCATCGGGATGGATTAACTCTAAATCTTTACCAAGTTTTAAACGAAGAGCACCCAAGCTTGTTTTAACAAGTTTTTTTTGATCAGCGACAATTAAAACAAGATCATTTTCTTCGATTCCTAGTTTGGTATAAATTTGATTCAACTCTTCATCACTTAAAACTTTACGAATACTTCCAGTCCATTCCCCTCCATTATACTTCAGATAAGCAAGACCACTAATACGATATGTTTTAACAAATTCAGTTAATTGGTCTAATTTTTTACGGGAATAAAGATCCGCTTTATTTTTCACTACTAAGGCATTAATGATTCCATGATTTTCTAAGACATTACGGAAGACTTGGAAACTCGTATTGACAAACACATCTGTTATATCTTGTATTTTCATATCAAAACGTAAATCTGGTTTATCACTTCCATAGGTATTTATTGCCTCTTCATACGTCATACGTAATAAAGGTGTTTGAATGTCTATATTCTTAACATCCTTAAATACTTTTTTAATCATTTCTTCCGTAAGAGTCATAATATCATCTTGATCGACAAAACTCATTTCTAAGTCAATTTGGGTAAACTCAGGTTGACGATCGGCACGTAAATCTTCATCACGGAAACACTTTGCGATTTGATAATAACGTTCCATTCCTCCAATCATCAATAATTGTTTTAATAATTGAGGTGATTGTGGTAACGCATAAAATTTCCCTTTATTGACACGAGATGGGACTAAATAATCACGCGCTCCTTCAGGAGAAGATTTAAATAAGACAGGTGTTTCTACTTCTACAAAGTCTAATTGATTTAAATACTCACGAACGGAAGTCATAATTTGATGACGAATCATTAGATTTTGTTGTAATACTGGTCTTCTTAAATCCAAATAACGATATTTTAATCTAGTATCTTCTAAAGCGGTTGTATGGTCACTAATTTCAAATGGTAAATCATGTGCCTTATTGATGATTTCTAAAGAAGATACTTCAATCTCAATTTCTCCGGTAGGAATATTTTTATTTTTGCTTTCACGTTCAGAAACGATTCCTTGAACCTTAATAACAAATTCATTACGTAGTGTCGTCGCCGTTTCATAATATTCTGATTCTGGATGAACGACTAATTGAACAATCCCACTACGATCACGTAAATCAACAAATAAAAGACCTCCTAAGTTACGAACTTTACTAACCCATCCATATAAAGTGACTTCTTTACCAACTTGTGATAGGTTTAAAGACGCATTGTTTATTGTTTTCATACTACTCTCCCTCTCTATCATGACAATCATCACAATCACATGAATCCATGTGTTCATCTAAAAAGTCGATGATTTCATCTATGGTTACTTTATATTCTTGTTTTGTATGATTATCTTTTATGGTTAATAGATTACTTTCACGTTCACTTTCTCCAATAATCATCACAAAACGACTATGTTTACGATCTGCTTGTTTAAAGTTACTCTTCATCGAACGATTTAAAGAATCTACATCAACAGAGAATCCAGATAAACGTAGAGCTTGTGATAGACCAATCGCATAACCTTTATCTTCATCCGATAGTGGAATGACATAAATATCTAGTTCTTTTTCTTCTCCCACTTGTAATTCTTCATAATCTAGCGCAGTAAGTAAACGTTCAATTCCAAGGGCAAAACCAACCGCTGGGGTATGAGGTCCATCTAACGTTTCAACTAGTAAGTCATAACGGCCACCCCCACATAAGACATTTTGACTACCAAATCCTTCGACACTTGCCTCTACTTCAAATACCGTATGGGTATAATAATCCAATCCACGTACTAAATTTGGATTTACTTCGTAAACAATATTTAAAGCATCTAAATATTCTTTAACTTTTTCAAAATGTTTTTTACTCTCTTCATTTAAATAATCTTCCATTTTAGGTGCGTTCTTCATGAGTTCTGTATTGCCATCTACTTTACAATCTAAAATACGTAAAGGATTCGTTTCAAAACGTTCGTTACAATCATGACATAATTCTCCTAAATGAGGTCTAAAATAATCTTTTAAAGCTTCACGATAAGCATTTCTAGACTCTTGATCCCCTAGACTATTAATACGAACTTTTACTCCTTCTAGTCCTAATAAACGAAAGAGATTAACGGGAATACTAATAATTTCCGCATCCATCATCGGATCTGGACTTCCTAAAACTTCTACACCTAATTGACGGAATTCACGATATCTTCCAGCTTGTGGACGTTCATAACGAAACATAGAACCAAAATACCATAATTTCTTTGGTAAATCGATATCTCCATACATTTTATTTTCAATATAACTACGGACAACCCCCGCAGTTCCTTCTGGACGTAATGTCATCTCACGATCTCCACGATCTTTAAAATCATACGTTTCTTTACGTACAATATCGCTAGAATCACCTACACTACGGTGAAATAAATTACTTTGTTCAAACAATGGGGTTGCGACATATTCATAATCATAACGATTCATAAGTGCCGAAAAAACTTGTTCCACATAACGCATTTTTCTTCCCCATTCTCCATAAACATCATAGGTTCCTTTTGGCTTTTGTATCATATTATTCCTTCTTTCCTTCTATTGCTTTTTCTTACAATATTGATATTTATCATCTATTTTTTTCATTCTTTCTGCTTCACCATTTATATTCATCTTAGTTATTCTTTTTGTTAAGTCAAATAACTTTAATATAAATTGATGAAATTCAGTTAAAGTAACGTCTTGACGTATAGAAATATTCATTCCCATATCCCGATTATCTAAATAATTATAAATTAATTCTAATTGTCTTTTTGCATTGCTTTCTAATGCATCTTGTTTAAATTCTTCCCAAGCTTGTTCTAATTTAATTGTTAAAATACTAGGTGTATATTTCGTATAGAAAAATAATATATTTTCATACTCTTTAAAAATCATGTTTAGAGTATCCTTAATCTCTTCTATTAATGCAAAATCATACAATTGGACATTGGACATTCCTAATAATTCATTCACATCTGATAAATAACTACGAAGAATCGGCATTTGCGTCTTTAATAACTCCTGTTCTTTCAACCCTTGAAATATTTTATTTATTTTATAAAGTTGTTTTACTCTACCTGAAATATTATCTTTTAAGTTAAAGTTATTAGGCGCATTTAAATTTTTAGCAAGTACAAATTTGTCAAAATAATTTAAATCTCCTTTGCTAGATCTTTTAAAATAATGATTTATATAATCAGATAACAATCTAAGGAAATCTTCAAACTTTTTACGCGTATCTGAAGATTCTTTTGGATAACATACTTCAATTGACGAATATATCGTATTCATTAAGTCATTAGACTCATCTTTATTATTTTCTTCTTTAGTATAAGTCTCAAAAGTTTGTTTTGCTTTATTTACAAGTGATTGTAATGTCTTTTGATGAGATAAAAATTCATCATGATTACTCTTCATTAGATCCGTCGCATGTATTCTTGTTTTTTCTAAATAAAACTTAGGTTCTAATTTATCGATTGTATTACTTATTCCTTCATAATAAACAACTGGTAATATAACATTTAAATAACGAGATAAATTATATGTTAATTTGTATTTGTTTCTTATTTTTTGAATCTCTTGTTCAAAAATTGTATAATCTTCAAAATTAGGAATATAAGTAATTTGATTTTCATCAAGTATTATTTTTTTAGATGGGAATTTATCAAATATTTCTCTATAAGAAAGTTTTTTTAAAATATCGATTTCTTCTTTAGTAAAATCAGCAACCGCACATAGTGATTTAAATTGATAAGATAATATAGCTTTTTTTTTATTTTGTATCTCTTTAACTTTAATATCATTTTTAAATACGACATAAGAATATATAGATTCCATGACAGATTTTAGTTCTTCTTCATTATCTATAAACTTCAACAATTGAAAGAAATAATCTAATAATTGTTGATTTGATATATTCCGAGATACCATAGTACGTATGTGAGAACGAAAATATAATTTCATTTTTTCATCATATACAAAATTGTGTATAAAGGCACCATCTTTAAAATATTGGGGTCCTAGATATATTTCATTCAAACAAACTCTTTTTTTCTTTTCCCATGATTCGTTTACATGCGACATGTCAAATACACCATAAATTCGTTGTATATATGAATTCATATTTCTTAACTCATATATTTTAAATGCTTCATTTATATACCCATTCCAAAAAATATATTGAAATTTTTCTTGTATATCATATAATTCTTGTCTTACTGGCATAATAAACCTCCTAATATATAAAAAAAGTCTATATATAAGGACGAAATTACTCGTGGTGCCACCTTATTTCATAGACTTAGCTATCTTTTTTCTTTAACGCAGAATAACGCTTATTGTTTCGTTTGGTGTCTTTCTATCATTCTTTTTGTGTATTTTCACCTAACATACACTCTCTTAAAAAAAGAAAAAATATACTCTTCCAAACCAATAATTTCAATACTTAAATTATACTGAAAAAGAATATATTTGTCAAATGTCTGTAGTTATTTTCAGTAAAATAGAATAAATTTTTCTTCGCAATGATCTTTGATATAATGTATACAATAGAGGTAGTTGTAATTATGA